>NZ_JBBCQL010000217.1:0-7896 GCF_037149975.1 Chryseobacterium sp. VD8
TTTGTCCCTTGAATGCTTTTTCAGCATCTCCGGATTCACTTCATACAGATCAAACTCATCCAGATTTTCCGGATTTTTAGACTGTAAAAACTCCAGCAATTCCAGATTGTTAGACGTTTTATTTGCTTTTTGGATATAAAAATACAATTGCTCTACCGGTCGCGTTGTCGCAACGTACTGCAGACACAGCCTGTCTACAAAGTTTTTGTAAGAATTCTGTAAGTTGAAATACTGAATTTCCTCATCGTACACCTCAAGATTTTTACTGAACTGATTAATATTAACCGACTTTAAAGCACTGTCATTGCTCGTTTCAAACCAATTGGTGAACTCGGCATCACGATTTTTATTAATCATCGGGATAAAAACAATCGGGAACTCCAACCCTTTTGCTTTGTGGATCGTCATAATCTGGATCGCATCAATATTTTCCGAAGCCTGAATCGTATATGCCGAAGCCTCTTCATCCCAATATTTCAGAAATTCTTTCGTACTCGCTCCTGCATTTTGTGTAAAATTGAAAAGCATTTCGAGAAAGTTCAGCAGGAAATCGGTCTCTTTATTTTCAACAGAAAATTCATTAATATAATACTCAACAAAGTTGTACAGATTGAATCTGGGGAAATTGTCCTGCTTAATCTTCAGAGCATATTTTTCCTGAATAAAATGCACAGTTTCTTCATGTGTTTCAAATCCTAAAATTTCCTTCATCTCCAAAGTGAAATCTTTCATCTGAATTCTTCCCAGTTTATTCAGATAATACATCATCATGATGAGGTTGGGCTTGTTCTTCGGATTACTTTCCCATCGCAGGAATTCAACAACAGCCTTAAGCGTGTTGGATAATTCTAAGGTAAGACCTTTATCGGAAATCGTTTTAATATTCGTTTCTTCTCCTTTGTAATTTACCTTCAGATTTCCCAGTTTTTGAGAATAGCTGAAAATATCAAAATTTCCACGGCATAGAATCGTAATGTCTGAAAATTTAAAGCCGTTATCCAGAATTTCCTGAATATCTTTCCTCATGCTTTCAGACGTATCGTTGTAAAAATCTTCATTGGTAAGATTTTCAATCAGATTTACTTTTACACGGCCTTCGATGGAAGATTTCGGGTTTTGTTCGGCATCAGTTCCGAAAATATTTTTATGCTCTTCTGCTAAAGATTCCGAATGAAATTTGTACAGTTCGTTATTAAAGTTAACAATATTCTTTGCGCTTCGCCAATTGTCTTTTAAAACAAGCAAATCTGCCTGTTTTGGAGAAAATTCTTTTTTGTTGATGATGTCGAGCATCAGTTTACTTTCCCCTCCACGAAAACGGTAAATACTCTGTTTCGGGTCTCCAACCAACGTAAAAGAAGTATTTTCTGATGAAATGGCATGATCTCTCAAAGGAAGGAAATTCTGCCACTGCAATTCTGAAGTATCCTGAAATTCATCAAAGAAATAATGCTGAAACTGTGAGCCTACTTTTTCATAAATAAATGCCGAAGGCTCATTCCGAAGGTTTTCGTTAATTAAAATATTAAATTTAGAAAGCAAAACCAGATCGTTTTCTTCCTCAATTTTCTTCAGCTCATCCTGAATGTCTTTATTTACCTTTAAAGGCAGAAGCGCGGATAAGATTTTCTCTTTTTTCTGGGTTTCTATGTACAGCCGAATAAGCTGCATTCTGTAATCCAGTAATTGATCGAGAATTTCAAGAATTTCAGATTCCTTGTTTTTTGATTTTGCCGAAGCTCCTTTCCGGTAGTTATTCACAACAGATTCTTCCGCAGTCGTAGGAAAAGGAAAACCCGGTCTTTTCTGATGATAAAAGTCTAATACTTTCGTGAAAAAGCCTCCGATTCCGTTTTTTCCCTGTGCGAAATCTTCAATTTCAATATTCCTTGATCTGAATAATTCGATGGATCGTGTAGCGAGTTCAATTGCCTGTTTTTTGTTTTGGGCAATTTCTTTTCGAAGCGTGTCTTTGATATTTTCGTAATTCGTGCTGTCGAAATCCTTATTGTTTTTAAGATGCTCGTAATGAATATCTTTCACAAATTCTTTTGCCGAACCGTAAAGACTTTTGTTCAGGTTTATTCTTTCGTTATTTTCGAGACTGTAATCCACATAATCCATGAAAGAGTTAGAGATCACTTCGTTTTCGCCAATCTGATCGAGCATTTTATCAACCGCCTCAATCAGAAAAGGTTCCGCTTCAATTTCCAGATTGAAGTTTTTGGCAAGTCCCAGTTCATAAGAAAAGCTTCTTACCAGTCGCGAATTAAAACGGTCGATCGTTCCGATATTTAAAGTAGAATAATTATGAAGCACATAGTCCAGCATTTTTTTTGCGCGGTGATGAAGTTCATCAATCGTTATTTTCAGTCCTTCTTCCTCAAATGCTTTCTGAATATTTTTTAAATCCGGATTTTCTGCAAAATTATCATTGGAAAAATTTCCGAGCCACGTCAGAATTCTTTCTTTCATCTCATTGGCTGCCTTGTTGGTAAAAGTTAATGCAAGAATATTCCTGATCGACTGCTGCTGATTAGGATACCGGAGACAGATCATTAAAAGCCTCTGCACCAGAGCATAGGTTTTCCCAGAACCTGCCGAAGCATTAATTACCGTATAAGAATTTTGCATTTTTAGTGGAATTCAAAGTGCAAGTTAGCTAATTTTTAAGTGAAATTTTAACAATTTTCTGCTGCTATTTAACAGTTTTAAAAATAAAATTCTAAAAGAAATCCTAAAACACGTTAACTGTGGTTAAACTTGCAGTTTAATTTAAAAATAACTTTAGTTTTGCTTTATAAAAAATAACCTGTGAAAATAAAACTATTCTTTATATTAGCTTCTATATTTTTCATCAACAGCCACGCTCAGAATTATATTTTCGGGAAAGTAACTTCCGAAGATAAAAATGAAATGCCGGAAGTAACGGTGATTAACATCCGGACTGATGAAAGGGTTCTTACGAATCGTGATGGTCATTTCATGATTTCGGGAAGAGCGGGAGACGAGCTTCGTTTTATAAAAGCCGGCTACGAGCGTACAAACCGTAAAATTACACAGGAAAATATTACGGCTCCGGTGAATGCAACAATGATAAGAGCGGCGGAACTTATTGCAGAAGTTGAAATTAAGAAAAATATCACCGGAGATATTAAGATCGATGCTAAAAATCTTAATCCGCCGAGAAAAGTTGAAAAACTGAAGAATGATCTGGCAAAATATATGTCCCAAAAGTCTGCTCCGGGAGTTTTGGCGGCTAGACCGGGCGAATTTGTGCAGCCTGTAACCAAAGGAATTTACAGTTTCGGAAAAATTAAAGACAAATGGGATGATGTGGATCTGATGAATTATCTGCAAAATTCTTTAGGAAATACCTTCTTTGAAGAACTTCAGATTTCCAAACCGCAGATTCAGCATTTTATTCTCTATATTTTAAGAACAGGTTTTGAAAGGAAAAACATTCTGAAATACGGCTATTGTACAGAAGCAGATATGAATCGGTTTAGAAATGCAGTGTTGGGCAGAATTTCAGCCTACAAATCGCCGCAGCCTCAAAAATAAATAATCCTATGAATGTCAGGTTAATTATTATTCTGCTTTTTCTGTTTGTGAATGGTTTTTCACAGCAAAAAATTTCGGGAAAGATTACCGATGAAGACGGAGTAAGTCTGCCATCCGTTACCATAATGAATATTTCTGCGGATAAAAAAACGTATACCGCGGATGACGGAACCTTTTCCATAGATATTCTTTCGCCGGATGACGAAATCCGGTTTGTAAGAAACGGTTTCGAAAGATCTTCCATAAAAGCAATGTATGGTTTAAACAAAGAACTGAATATTAAGCTTACGAGAATTGCAGAACAAATTGAAGAAGTAAAAGTGGCTAAAATTACCGGAGATCTTGATAAAGATTCAAAGGCTGTTGCAAAAACCGATCAAGGACAAATAGTGGAAGATGCGGTCGGATTACCTCAGCCTGTCGGGAAAATGCGAGAAAAACCGGCAGAAGTAAAGCAGGTTTTAATTCCGATTCTTTTAGGAAGCCTGAATGTTCAGGGATTGTATGATCTTATCAGTGGCGACGCAAGAAGAATGAAGCGTCAATACAGGTATGATGATCTTCAGGAAGACATTGCGTGGATAAGAAACAGGGTAGAAGACGAATATTTTACAAAAGAAGGTATTCCTGCTGAAAGAATTTCAGAGTTTATAGAATTTTCTTTTGTGTATAAACCTCAGACCAGAACTTTTGTTAGGGCAAAAAACCTGACAGGCGCATTATCCAGAATGGACGAGGCTTTTCCTGTCTTTGTTAAGAGAATTGAGGAGAGTAAAAACAAAAAATAAAACAGTGAAAAATCCGAAGAACATTCTTCGGATTTTATATTTTAATGATAAACGATATCGTAGATTTCGTCTTTTACTTCCTTTAGATTTTCGGGCTGATAATTAGCAAGAAGCCATAGATTTAAAGGATTTTTTCCTTCGCCGTAACTTGGCTGAACGTACATTTCATCAATCAGGCTGAACCCGTTTTTCTGATAAAAAGAATAGCGTCTTTTCGTATCTTCTGTTAAATGCCCGTGTTCTATCTCCAGAACAATTCTGGGATAATTTTCAAAAAGATAGTTGGTGATATGTGATCCCAGTTTCTGACTTCTGAATTCTTCAAACACTTCAAAATGTTCCACAAAAGCAAAATGGCTGAGTTCCCAGATGATGAGGTAGCCTATATTTTTAGCTTCGTGAAGCACAGAAATTATTTTCACTTTAGGGTGTGAGAACAGCGGAGACAATTTGTCCCAGTCTCTTCTTTCATCTTCCGGAAACGTTTTGCAGTATGCCTCAAAAATCTCTTTAACCCTGTAATCTTCTGTAGAAGTTATCTGTAAAAATTCCATATCTATAAATCAAAAACATTGGGTCTTCTGGTAATGAAAATATCTTTCACCCAAAGTGTGAATGCCAGTCCCAGATAAATTAAAAAGAAAAATCCTGCCGTGGCAAAAGTAGAGTAGATGAAAAAAACTCTCAGTTTAGAAACAGGAATTCCGAGTTTTGCGCCCGTTCTTGTAAGAACGCCAAACCATTCTCTTTCCATTTTATGGCGGATATTGTCAAGCATTTGAAGATTCTTTTAAAATTTTAAATCCAATACCGCAATTTAAGCAATTTTTTTCTTCACAGGAATTTTTAAAATGATAAATCAGGCTTTGCGATTCCAGTGCTGTCTTACATTTCATGCCCAGCTTTTTCCAATCCGTAATAACTGAATTTTTTTCGGAGGGAAGGTTTTTGTAAAAAAGCAGAATTTCTTCAGCAATTTCTTCGTTGTAATATTGATGATAGGTATATTTTAAAGGCAAAATGGTGTTTAAAATAATTAATTCTATAAAATCCCGCGATACAACTTTGGACTGATTTACCGATGATATTTTTCCGAAATTATAATGATTATTCCAGTATTCCGAAGCTTTTACATTTTTAAAAATTTCGAAAAGCTCTCCTGTATTTTTAGCATGAATTATTTTTGAAAATAAGTTCTGATGTGTGAAATAGAGATTCGCCAACTGCGACAAACGGAGCGTAGGAAAATTGGGAGGTCGTAATCTCAGAAATTTAGGATGAAATTTAAGATTAGAAATGTTGAATTTAGCCTTAATAAAATCAAATTCCCGCTTCCAGATTTTCATCGTTTCATCCTCAGGATTTTCCAGCCAGCCGGAAACACCGAAAAATAAAGCTTCGAGTTGGGTTTCATTTTGCCGGATCTTATTAATGATGGTAAAATCTATGCTTTCCGCAATTTGCCTGAAAATAAATGCATTCACTTTTAATCCGAAAGAATAAGCTAAAGAATGAAATAAAACGGCTTCAAAATTATTTTTAAACTGTGCTAAGTTCATCTCAAATTCTAAAGATTTCTCAGCCAGCTTTTTCAAAACATTTTCTTCATGAAAATGAACCGAAATTTTGCCGGGATCAAAAATATTTT
The DNA here is from genome assembly GCF_037149975.1 of Chryseobacterium sp. VD8. NCBI lineage: Bacteria > Pseudomonadati > Bacteroidota > Flavobacteriia > Flavobacteriales > Weeksellaceae > Chryseobacterium > Chryseobacterium sp. VD8. The sequence goes on from NZ_JBBCQL010000217.1 coordinate 6,001, forward strand.
CGCAGGGAATAAACTGCGTTCCGCCGATCAGTTTTTCATATTTCCACAGGATATTTTCGTCGATATGATCTTTTAATTCTATGGTAGGAATGTTTCTGTTTTTCAGTTCCTCAACCTCGCAATCGTTCTGAAAAACGACATGAAGAATAATATTCTGATAGTTTGGATCGTGTGAATGGTTGTGAAAGATCCAGTCAGAAGATTTTACATGAAGTTCGATGTTTCCAGCAAAAGTAATTTCATTGATTTTCAACTTCGCTGCTATAAAATCCGGACCGGAATCTTTATTCCATTTTCCGAAGTCTAATATTTCAACAGGATTGCCTTCAAGATCTTTGAAGTCGAAATGCTTGAACACTTTATAGTTCCAGAGATATTGCAGTAGTTTTTCGGTCATGAGTGTTTACTGCAAATATAGAATAAAAATGATTTGAATGATATTAAGTGTTTAAAAATCAGGCAAATAATAAAATTATTTTACAAGTAATTCAAAATTTATAAATTCTTTCATGGAAAATAATTGTTTGCATGAAAAATATTAATCTTCAAAAACTGACAGCACAAAAAAGGCTGCATCCTGATGAATGCAGCCGCTGTTTTTTTATGGTATAAACCTCACAGGTTTTTAAAACCTGTGAGGTTTGTAATTCCAGTTCCAAATTTTTTCGAGATAAAACTATGCTTTGGTAAGTTCACTTTTGAAATTTTCGATGGTAGTTCTGTACATTTCTTCGTAGATCGGAAGAATATTTTTAAGGTCGAATTTTATCGCCTGTTCTTTTGCATTGACTTTCATCTTCGCCAGAAGCTCATCGTTGCTCAGTAGTTTAATCGTGTAATTGCTCATCGCTTCCACATTTCCGATCTCTGCAAGAAAACCTGTTTCTCCCTGAATGTTTACCTCCGGAATTCCTCCCGCATTCGAGCTGATGACCGGAGTATTGGCTGCCATTGCTTCCAGTGCGGCAAGACCGAAGCTTTCCTGTTCGGAAGGCAGTAAAAAGACGTCCGAAAGCTGTAAAATTCGGTAAAGATCATTTACTTTACCCAGAAGACGGATTTTCGAAATCAGATCCGGATTTTCTTCCAGAAACTGGTTTACTTTCTCCATATCGGGACCTTCTCCGATGATGATAAGCTTCGATTTTACCTTTTTCTGAACGTTCTTGAAAATCTGCAATACTTCTTCCACACGTTTTACAGGACGCAGGTTAGATACGTGGATCAGGATTTTTTCGTCTGGATTGGCAAACTGTGTTCTCTGGCATTCGTTGCACTCATCAAACTCAGAATTATCAATAAAATTCGTAATCACCTGAATTTCTTTTTTAATCTTAAAGAACTGGAGCGTATCTCTTTTCAGACTTTCCGACACCGACGTGATCGCATCCGACTGGTTGATGGAGAATTCCACGGCGTGTTTGTAACTTGGATGCTGTCCTACCAATGTAATGTCTGTCCCGTGAAGTGTCGTTACCAAAGGAATATCATTATCATCTTCCTTCAGCATCTGTTTGGCTGTAAAGGCTGCGTATGCGTAAGGAATCGCGTAGTGTGCATGAAGCAGATCCAGTTTGTAGAGATTCACCACTCGGTAAATCATCGAGCTCAGCGCAATATCATACGGCTGATACTGGAAAAGCGGATAAGTCTGAACATTTACCCTGTGAAAGAAAATATTCGGATTGGTAATATCTAATCTCGCAGGTAGCGCACTGCTGATGAAGTGGACTTCATAGCCTTTGTTGGCAAGCGACATTCCGAGTTCTGTTGCTACAATTCCGCTTCCTCCGTAGGTGGGATAGCAAAGTATGCCTATTTTCATTTATTTTTGGGGTTTTGATGTTGTAAATTTTAGAATTTACACCTTTATTTTACAATTGCTGGAATGAGATC
>NZ_JBBCQL010000218.1:0-7857 GCF_037149975.1 Chryseobacterium sp. VD8
AATCTGGCTGATTACGCAGAAAGAAGTGAATTCATGGGGAAGCTCAAGAGGAACTTCGGAAGTTATTTTTACGATTTTAAATTCAGGAAAATCATGGACGAATGCGGAAAGTGATAAAGCAACCATTATTTGGGGCGGAAAAGAGCTTCAGCCGCAAACTCAGGCAACGGGTTATATAAAATCTACGGTAAAATCTGATATTTTGGATAAAAATTTAGCCACGGTTACCGTCACAAAACCTGGCGCAGGAATTGTTCAGGGAGGTTTGTTCTGGCAGTATTACGAAGATCTGGATAAGATAAAATCTTCCGAGAATTATCTGTCCATCACCAAAGAACTGTACAGAAAAATAAAAACCGTGAATGGTGAAGAATTACAGAAAATCACTCCGGAAACTCCGTTAAAAGTAGGCGATAAAGTGACGGTACGAATGATCTTAAATACCGATCGTCCGATGGAATTCATCCACATCAAAGACATGAGAGCAGCAGGATTTGAGCCTTTGGATGTACTTTCGGGGTATCAGTGGAAAAATGGTTTGGGATATTATCAGTCGACCAAAGATGCTTCCACGAATTTCTATATTGAACAGATGCCGAAAGGGAAATATGTTTTCGAATACGATTACGTTGCCAATGCATCCGGAAGATTCTCAAACGGAATTACCACGATCCAGAATTATTACGCACCACAGATGAATGCGCATACGAAAGGAAGTAATGTGATGATTTCGGAATGATTTGTTTACAAATGATAAAACGGTAAAAAAGATATTTTAAAAAGTGTTTTTGTTCTGCTCAGATTTTTAACAGTTCAGACATTTATTATAAAACCTGTTTAAACAGATCCTTGATTAAGAAATAATTTTTCGGAGCATTAGTAATAATATATTGATATTACTTTAATATTCAATTTATAACCGAGCAATACTTTTGTCAAAAATAATTAAACTGAAATTATGATGAGAAAAAGTACAGTATTGGTTTTATTAGCTTCATCTGTTGCAGCCTCTGTTTTTTTTGCTTGTAAAGATGATGATAACACAACATCTCCCGACGAAACAATAGAATTCAAAAACCGGTCGGTTACTCCGTCCTTTGTTAAAATGGGTTCTGATTTTTCAGGAGTAGGGGTTTACACTTTGGTAAGTAGTGAAGATGTTATTCCAAATTCCGGAAATATGGTTTATGGTGGAGCTCCTGATGGTCAGGGTTTCATTAAAAATCCAGATGGAAGTGGTTACATAATGGTGACTAATCACGAAAATACGTGGGCGGTATCCAGATTGTATTTAGACAAAAAACTAAACATTACCAAAGGTGAATATATTGTAAATTCTGATGGTGGTGGGTTCAGACTTTGTTCTGCTTCCATGGCTACTCCGGAAATTCATGGTTTTGGTCCAATGTTTTTAACAGCAGGTGAGTCTAATATGAATGCAATGTGCCATGCTATTGATCCTTTAGCTGCCGCAATGCCTTCAAACAATACAAGAACGAAGCCTGCTATGGGAAAAATGAGTGCTGAGAACTATGTCCCTCTAACGAAAAATGCTTACCCCGGAAAAACGGTGGTTATTGTTGGCGAAGATGCTTCCAACGGACAGGTTTATTTATATGTTTCCAACACAGTTGGAGACTTGGATAATGGTAAATTATATGTTTTAAGAAGAACAGATTTAAACCAGATTGAAACTTCAATGACATGGAATAACAATTACCCGGTAGAGTTTGTAGAGGTACCCAATGCCAAAAACTTAACAGGGACTGAAATTGAAAACCTAAATTCAAGTCTTAAATCGATACAGTTTGCCCGTGTGGAAGATTTGGATTACCGAAAAGGTTCAGCTACTAACAACAGAGAGATCTATTTCACAGCTACCGGTGTAAGTGGTTCTACCGAGAAAACATATATGGGAAGAGTTTATCAGTTAAAACTGGATGCCAATGATCCACTTAAAGGAACGCTAAAAATTATTGCGGATGGGGATGTTTCACCTTCCGGAGCTAACGTAAAAGGGACTGATATTATTAATCCGGATAACCTGTGTGTTACAGAGAATTATGTATATATTCAGGAAGATGGAGACTCTTATTGGCCGGAAGCAACGCATAATTCATTGATATGGCAGTATAACATTGCAACAGGAACCAAAAAAGTATTCATGGATATGAGACACAGAGATGCGGATATGTTAGGAACTAAGTATAATCCTGCAAGTGATACCAAATATGGTCTTTGGGAACACGGTGCCATGGTTGATATTTCTGATGTAGTAGGAGTTCCCGGTACGTTTACCATCAATATACATGCACACTCTTGGGTAGAAGGAGATAAATTTTTAAATCCTAGTAAAGCGATTTCAGTTCAGCCTTATAAAGCAGGAGGACAAACGCTTATCCTGAAAAATGTACCCAGATAAAATATCATTTATTTTTTAGAAAAACTTTCGCTTATTTAAATTGAGCGAAAGTTTTTTATTTATACTAACAAAAGTAAAACAATGCTTAGAACAATAATTATACTGCTATTTTTAGCTGCTGTTTTTTCATGTACAGATAAAGGACACCAGACTTTTGAGAACAAATTAAGAACAACTGTTTTAAAAAAGATAGATACACTAAGTAATACTTTAACAGAATTGGAAGGCACGAGAAGTCAAAAAGAACTCATTTTAAACTTTAAAAAAGCAAGGAAAGAATACAAAGAAATAGAACCCTTTGTAGAGTACTATTTTCAAGGTCTTTCAAGAAGAATAAACGGTCCCGCTCTACCAGAAATCAAAACAGATGATAATATTGTAAACGATGCAGCGGGTTTTCAGGTAATAGAAGAAATAATTTTCAATGATCCCACAAACAGAAACGAACTAAAAAAGCAGATTAATATTTTAAAGACAGATTTAAAATTTGTTCATCAGAATTTTAAAGATTTACCCATTCAGGATCATCATTTTTACGAATTGATGCAACATCAAATCATTAGAATTGCAACCTTGGGAGTCACAGGTTTTGATTCTCCCGTAGCATTTAATTCTATGAATGAAGCCAAAGATGGCATTAAAGGAATAGAAGAGTTTTATACTTTGTATTGTGAAACCAATAAACAGGAAATAAATCCCCGTTTAATTGAATCCTTTGAAAAAGCGGGACAATACATTAGTAAGAACAGCGATTTTAATACTTTTAACAGACTGGAATTTATAAAAAATCATTTAATGCCGATGAGCGTTGCTTTTGAACGTGAATTTAAAACTATTATTGAACAGACTCCGCATTTCAAAGACAATAAAGTATTTTATGGCCATTTATCCGATTTAATGCAGGGAAAAAAACTCAATCCTGATGCATTTTCCCCATATGCAGCATCAAAATCAACTGTAGAAAAAACAGCATTGGGAAAAATATTGTTTAATGATGTGAATTTATCACGAAACAATAAAATGAGCTGTGCAACCTGTCACAACGCGGAATATGCTTTTACAGACGGCAAAAAGACTTCGGTAGTTAATATTCATAGCAACAACATCAGGCGGAATTCACCAACATTGCTATATTCATCATTTCAAAAATCATTTTTTTATGATATGCGTTCGCAAGATTTGGAAAACCAAATTGAAAGTGTCATGAAAAACCCGGATGAGTTTAATCTTTCCCCAAAAGAAATTAAAGATAAAATTACAACAAACAAAAATTTAGTTCAGTTATTTACAAAAGCCTTTCCCGATAAAAAAGAAATAACGCCCTATGAAATTAGAAATGCTATTGCTTCTTATGTGAGAAGTTTAATGCCCTTTAGTGCCAAAATAGATCGATATTTTTCAGGCAAAGCAGCACTTACGGAAAGCGAAGAAAACGGATTTAATTTATTTGCCGGTAAAGCCAAATGTGCAACCTGTCATTTTATTCCTGTTTATAACGGAACTGTTCCCCCCTGGTTTAACAACTCCGAATCTGAAGTTATCGGTGTTCCGGAAAATATCGCATGGAAAAATGCGGCTATTGATGATGATGAAGGGAGATATAGATTAAATAAAATTGAACAACTCCAATTTTCTTTTAAAACTCCAACCGTAAGAAATGTTGAAAAAACGTCACCTTATATGCACAACGGAGTATATAAAACATTGGAAGAAGTAATAGAATTCTACAGATTAGGTGGCGGAAATGGTATTGGAATGAAGCTGAAATATCAGACTTTGCCTTTTGAAAATTTGAAATTAACTGAAAAAGAAAAGCAGGACATCATAAGTTTTTTAAGAACATTATCTGATGAGAAAAAATAGCGTAATGCGTCTTTATTATTAATAATTTATGGGTTGTTAAGATTTTAATAAATCGGCTATTTTATTTAAAATCCTGTGCTTCCTGGCGCGAGGGTTCAAGTGCTGCATGAGATTAAAAGCCTTCAAATTAAATAAATTTCAAGGCTTTTTTGTTTCAGCTTTTCCAAGATTCTATAAAGATATCTTTTGGTTTAAGATGAGGAATTATAAATATCCCCTTATTTGTTAAGGATTTTTTTATCCAGTTTCTTAATATATTCAGAGGGGGTCATGTGTACCCTTTTTTTAAAAGCATTAATGAAAGTAGTACAGCTTTTATATCCTATTTCTTTAGATATTACTTCAATATTGTATTTACGGATTACAGGATTTTTTTCCAATTCTGTTAAAATATAATTTATTCGAAGATTGTTTACATATTCAGAAAATGATACACCCTTATACTGGTTTATTATTTGTGATAAATACGTAGTGTTGGTATTCATTTGTTTAGCAACGTTGACAAGTTTGAAGCTGTTGGATAAAAATTTTTTTTTAAGCTCTAAAGAGTCAAGTTTTAAGAGAATATTAGAAACCGTATCATTTTCTATAGGGGTATGAGGTTTTTGATAATCATCGTTTTGTGTATTGAGTCCGATTTTGTAGAGACTCTTATTTTTAATAATCTCATCTTTATTCTTCCTTTTTTGATAATATATTATATAAAAAAGAGTAAAAATCAGGATTAATGACGCAAAAAATATAAATAAATTGTTATTATTCTTTTTGAGTGTTTCTTCGGAAATATTTTTGATCTCTTCTTTTTCATAAATCCCCATGAAAAAATTTCCGGTATTTTTTTGAGCGTTTTCTTTGTTTATTTCCGATAAGCTCAGTTTTGCATACTTATATGCCATTTCATTATTACCATTACGTTCATAATTGATACTTAATAAATAATAGACTTTAAGCTTGTTTTCATATGAGCATTTGGAGTCCTGAATATCAGTGGTTAATTTTCTAAGATATTTGAATGCTAAATCACTTTTTTTAAGATTGGTATATATTTCAGCTTTAGAAATCCAGACTATTTCTTTAGAAAAACTTTTCTTCATTAAAACAGAATCTTTTTCGCAATCGTTAAAAAGAGATAACGAAAGATTATATTCTTTTTTGAGTAAAGCGATTTGAGCTTTTCTGCTTCTGTGAAGAGCTTTAGAATATGCTGAAAAATTCCGGGAATTTTTCATTAGCTGATAAGCTTTCTCATAGTTTTGTTCCGCGGAATCCAGAAATTTTATTGCTCCCGTATCTTTGTACCAATTGATAAAAGCATCACTTTTCGTATTATAAGCCGCCGCAATTTCTTTTGCCTTCAGAAACTTTGTGTAAAGTCTGTCCTCACGATCATTATAAATATCATTTAAATGTATACTGAGAAGATCAATCCCCTTTTTATAATTTCTTAGTTCTATATACGCTACAGCAAAAAAGATTAATTGTTTCTTTTTATATACTGGACTCATTCCTATGGTTAAATTGTTAAGATATTTTAGTCCCAGTGCTATATTTCCTTTTCTTTTTTCAATATAAAAAAGTCTTGTTACTGCAATGTGTTTTAATGCTTCATAATAAGAAAAAGCGATTTTATTCTTGTTTTTCTGAAGTAAATCCAAAAAAGTGAATACAGATTTTTCTGCCTCAGAAAACTTCCCCTTTCCATATAAAGAAGAGGCTGAATCAATTCTAATCAGCAAATCATATTTTGTATTATATTTTGAAAGTCTTTTGAAGTTGATGTTTTCGTTACTCAGTTTGTGATGTACGAGATCCCATTGATCTTTTTTTATTAAACTGTCGATCTCATGAGAATCTTTTAGATCAGTTAGGCTTTGAGAATAAATTTTTACAGAAATAAAAAAAAATATAACGAGTATTTTTTTTAAGAGCATATGTGTTTTTTTCTATCCAAATTTACTTAAAAATTAATAATCCTTAAAGAAGTATAAGTTTTTTCAACAAAAAAGAAAATCCAAAATTATTTTATTTTAATTGGTTGTATTTCAGTGTTTTAATCATTGTATTGTTAATGGGATTGAATACCAAATTTATAAATATGATGAACATTTTATTTTACAAAATCAAATCTTTAAATAAGTTTGAATATAAATTTCACCATAGTCAGAATTAATATTCTGTTTTGTATAAAGAATAATCTTTTAAATATGAATAACAGATAAATTGATCATTGTCTGCATAAACACCGAAAATTTAGAAATACATATTGCATCAGGAGTAAACGAAAATCCTTCAAAAGAGTAGTACAAATTAAAAAATAACAAATGAAAATTAAATTATTTCTGTTATCATTATTGTTATGGCAGGGATTTCTACTATCCCAGACCGTAACAATAGATTTAAGTACCGGAAAAAATGATGACGGTACACTGATGAACGCACCACCACCGGATGTTACCGACGGAGTTTCAGTAACCGATCCGGATTGGTCTGTTTTAAGACCGGGAGAAACATCTGCCGTAAATACTAAAACAAGACACACTTATACAGGATGGTCTTTTGCTGCTTTAACGGTAACTAACGGAGCTTTACAAAGCAGATGGATTACTGATAAAGATGGTTGGGCTGCTGTTGGAGATGGCTATTACTATTATTATAGCAAGAGTTTTACAATACCCGATGGTGCGGTTAATGCTACACTTAACTTTAGGTCATTAAGCTTTGTGCGGAACTGGACATACCTCGTGAGAACAGATGTTTCGCCAAATACAGAAGAATTAATCACACAGACTACATGGATGAGTGATGGAGCTAAAGGCTGGCTTAACTCCAGAAGTCCCGAAGTTTTAAATAAGCCACTTTCTGCAGGAACATACGTTATAAAAGTAAAAATATATACGAATAATGGAAATGTAACCAATGCCCTGAATGCTCAGGGATTAGTAAGTTATACTCCACAATCCTGTACAAACCCTTCACCACAGGTAAATTCTCCTGTTAGCTATTGTCAGAATGCCGCTGCGTCTCCACTTACAGCTACCGGAACGGGCTTGTTATGGTATACAACAGCTACCGGAGGGACAGCAAGTGCGACCGCACCTACGCCGTCAACATCCAATTCCGGTACCGTTTCTTACTATGTCAGCCAGACAGTAAATGGTTGTGAGAGTGGAAGAGCAAAAATAGATGTCATAGTAAATGCTGCTCCTGATTCTCCGATAGTAAATTCTCCTGTTAGTTATTGTCAGAATGCGTTGGCTTCTCCGCTTTCAGCAACCGGAACAGGCTTGTTATGGTATACAGCATCTACAGGAGGAACAGCAAGTGCGACCGCACCTACGCCGTCAACTGCTAACTCCGGTACTGTTCCTTACTATGTCAGTCAGACAGCAAATGGCTGTGAGAGTGCAAGAGCAAAAATAGATGTGGTGGTAAACTCTCCTGTGGCTTTAATATTATCATCTGGATCTAATACACAGACAGTAGATGTAAATACACAAATTCTGCCAATTATTTATACATTTAGTAATGCTTCAAATGTAGTTGTAAGTGGTTTGCCTTCAGGAGTTACAGGA
>NZ_JBBCQL010000219.1:0-7846 GCF_037149975.1 Chryseobacterium sp. VD8
TCGATAAATCTGTAGAACGTTTAATTGCGATTGTAACGGACCTCGATATGATTAACAGGCTGGAAGCAGGAGAAATTAATCTTACCGTTTCTAAATTTGACGTAAATTTACTAATTAAAGAAATTTTTGATCTTCTCGATCTCGAAGCAGAAAAGCATAATGCAAGCTTGCAGATCCAGACTTTGCAGCCACAGATTTTTGTTGAGGCAGACAAACAGAAAATTTCGCAGGTTTTTATTAATCTGATTTCCAATGCAATTCATTATGCCAACAGACAGGAAGCAAAAGTAGTCGTAAAAACCAGCGTTCTTAAAAATAAAGTTTTAATCGAAGTTATAGACAACGGGATGGGAATTAAATCCGAAAGTTTACCAAGAATTTTTGAAAGATTTTACCGTGTGGAAACCAGCCGAAGCAGGAGGGAAGGAGGTTCCGGGCTTGGTCTTGCCATTGTAAAACATATTCTTGAAGCCCATAACGAAAACATCACCGTAGAAAGTGTTTATCTGGAAGGTACGAAATTCAGTTTCATGCTGGAGAAAAGCAAATAATTTTTGCAAAATGTATGAAAAAAAAATGTTTTAAAAAATGATGAAATATTTTTTTGTCACATCTCATTTATTTTATATTTGCAACAGAGATTTATCATAATAACAATGGCAAAAAGTAATTTAAAAACTGATGGTTTATAAAATCCGCGTAATATTAGATGCAAAAGAAGATATTTTCCGGGATATCGAAGTAAAAGGAAAACAGACGCTATGGAACTTACATTTAGGTATTAAGAGTGCATTCAGCTTGCAGGGAGATGAGCTTTCCACTTTTAATCTGCTTGAAGAAGACGGAACAATAGTAAAAGGTGTTCCGTTAGAAGATATGAGTGACGATGGCGACGGAGAAATTATGTCGGATGTGTACATCGATGAGGCGTTCGAAAATGTAGGAGATAAAGCTCAGTTCCAGTACGGACTTCTGGACCTTTGGGAATTTTTCTGCGAATTGGTAGAGATTATCGAAGAAACCAAAGGCGTTAATTACCCGATTACGGTCTACAGATTTGGAAATGTCCCTTTGAAAGCGCCAGGTAAAAACGGAAGCGCAGGAGGTTCTAAAAAGAAATCGGCAATGCCATTAATGGACGATGATTTCGGTTTTGAAGACGACTTCACAACTACCGGAAACTTTGCAGACGAAGATGATGATGCTTTTGATGATGAGGAAGAAGAAGACTACAACGACGATGCTTTCGATGATGAAGACGACAACGATGATGAAAGATAATCGGAAGAATTTGTAAAATATACCGCCCTGAACATAAGTTTGGGGCTTTTTTATTCTGTACTATAAGGAGCTATTTCGCGCTTTCGCTACTCGCTTTTTCGTTTTTTTCGGCGCGGCAGCGAAGCTGCCGCGCCGAAAAAAACGAAAAGAGCTCAGACATGCCGCTCAATCCCGGCTAGGATCTCGGATTTTCGATCAAAACAGGTCAGAATACAGCTTATTGCATACTTTAATTTCATTTTCTGTACAAAAATAGAGACTCAGATTTCCTTTTTTCCGATCACAATCCCTATTTTTGTTAAAAGAGAATTAATGAAAAAGTTAATTTTAATCGCTGTAACAGGTCTGGGAATTTTTTCCTGCACCTCTCAAAAAGCTGTAAAAAACATGACGGATTTACCTAAAGACTGGAAACACACTACCAACATTTACGAAGTAAACGTAAGACAATATACAAAAGAAGGAACCTTCAGAGCATTTGAAAAAGAAATGCCGAGACTCAAATCAATGGGCGTAAAAACCCTTTGGTTCATGCCAATCACTCCGATTGCACAGCAAAATAAAAAAGCAAGTCTGGGAAGTCCTTATGCCGCATCAGATTACACCTCCATTAATCCCGAATTCGGAACTCTGAACGATTTCAAACACATGGTGAACGAAGCACACCGATTAGGCTTTAAAGTAATCATAGACTGGGTTGCCAACCACACCGGTTGGGATCATATCTGGACAAAAACCCATCCCGATTTTTACCTGAAAGATCCGGACGGAAAATTTCATATCGCTTCCGGAATGGATGATATCATCGAACTCGACTACAAAAATCCGGAAATGCGTCTGGCAATGATTGATGCCATGAAATACTGGGTAAAAGAAACCAATATCGATGGCTTCCGTTGCGATCTTGCTTCCTGGGTTGAAGTCGATTTCTGGCAGCAGGCGCGTCCTGAAGTAGAAAAAATAAAACCCCTTTTCTGGCTTGGAGAATTCGATGAACTCGAAAGTCCGGAATACGGAAAAGTTTTTGATGCAAGCTACTCGTGGAAATGGATGCACAAATCTGCAGATTATTACAAAAAAAATGAACCACTTTCAGAACTTACGGATCTTCTGAGAAAATACTCTGCAATTGGAGACAGCTCAATGAGAGCGTGGTTTACAACCAATCACGACGAAAACTCATGGAACGGAACAGAATATGAAAAATATGGTGTCATCACAAAACCGATGGCTGTATTCTCTGCAACCTGGAATGGCGTTCCGCTGTTATATTCCGGTCAGGAATTACCCAACATGAAACGTCTGGAATTTTTTGAGAAAGATGTCATCAAATGGAGCAATGTGTATCAGAACGCAGATTTTTATAAGACACTCCTCAACTTAAAATCTTCAAATCCGGCATTAAGAGGAGGCGATTCTAATGTTACCACGTATCTTCTCAACACAACCGCTAACGACAAAATTTTAGCATATATAAGGAAAAACGGAAACGATGAAGTTTTAGTTGTTTTGAATATGTCCAAAGATACTGTAAACTTCTCTATTGAAGACGAACATCTTTCCGGAAGCTTTAAAAATGTTTTTGAAAAGGCAAAACGCGACTTTAACAGCGGAAAAGATTTTAATTTCAAACCCGGAGATTACGCGGTTTTTGAAAAATAAATTCCTATAAAATCTCCGCTTCTTGGGCGGAGATTTAACTTTAATGAGCGTATTTTAAACTTAATTTACTTCGTTTTATTTGTTTAAGATATAGTTAGGAGATAAAAATTCTGTTTAAACTTTTATTTAACTGCAAAAGCCACAAAAGATCTACTAAATTTTTTATTTAAAGTTGATCATTATCAATGAAAAAGCTCAGCATAGTTTTTAAAAATCTTTGATTTTTATTCTTTTGAGCGCTTTGATTATTCTGGAAATTCACTTTAACATTATCTTTTGTCCCTTTTGAGGTTAATTCTGAAATTAGTTTGAACAAGTTTAAAATATAAAATGAAATTCTGTAGATGGAAAAATCAAAAATATTAGAAGCGGTAAAAAGCAGAATTGCTGAAAAAATTCAGAAACTTGAAAAACTGATCGAAGAAACACGCGCTTCAAATAATGATACCAAAAGCTCAATGGGCGATAAATATGAGACCGGACGCGAAATGCTTCAGCAGGAAATCAATAATCTGCAAAGGCAACTGAACGAATCGTTAAACCAGCAATCTATTGTGCAGAAAATATCATCAGATCCATCATCAAAGGTGCAAAACGGAGCCTTGGTAAAAACAGATAAAGGTCTTTTCTACATTTCTGCATCGGCGGGAGAAATAATAGTAGACCAACAGAAAATAATGACGGTTTCGGCAGAATCACCGCTGGCAAAAGCAATGTACGGACTAACTGAAAACCAGAATTTTTCTGTTAATAATGTCGGTCAGAAAATTGTAAAAGTATGGTGAGATTTATTTGAATCATGAAATCTGTGTACAGTCATTACTACTTTTTTCCTAACTTATGATAACAGAAAATCGGTAAGATTTTTCTAAATTTGAACCTCAAAATAATCCTTCAACATGCAAAATTACCTAGACCTTTTACAGCATATTTTAGACCACGGAACCGATAAAACCGACAGAACCGGAACCGGAACAAGAAGTGTTTTCGGCTATCAGCTGAGATATGATTTATCGAAAGGTTTTCCTTTGGTAACCACCAAAAAAGTGCATTTGAAATCCATTATTTACGAATTATTATGGTTTCTGAAAGGAGATACGAACATCAAATATCTAAAGGACAATGGTGTTTCGATCTGGGACGAATGGGCAGATGAAAATGGCGATCTTGGACCCGTTTACGGAGCGCAATGGAGAAGCTGGAACGGAGCGGATGGTAAAATCGTGGATCAGATTACGGACGTTATCGATCAGATCAAAAAAAATCCGGATTCCAGAAGGCTCATCGTTTCCGCATGGAATGTTGCCGAAATTCCCAACATGGCTTTAGCGCCTTGTCATGCGTTATTTCAGTTTTACGTGGCAGATGGAAAACTATCGCTTCAGCTGTATCAGAGAAGTGCCGATGTTTTTCTGGGAGTTCCCTTTAACATTGCAAGCTATGCATTATTGCTGATGATGGTGGCGCAGGTTTGCGATCTGGAAGTTGGAGATTATGTTCACAGTTTTGGAGATGTTCATATCTACAACAACCATTTTGAGCAGGTTAAAAAACAACTTTCCAGAGAACCAAGACCGCTTCCTACCATGAAGCTGAATCCTGAAATCAAAGATATTTTCAGTTTTGATTTTGAAGATTTTACGCTGGAAAATTATGATCCGCATCCGGGAATTAAAGCGCCTGTTGCGATTTAATATATTGCCATAATTTCATTAACTTTGATATAAATTCAAAATGTATGGAAATTAAAATCAGTCTAGACGAATATGCAGATGTGGCTTTCATCAAAAAACTTTTGTCGCAGATAAAAGGTATTACCCATATTGAAGTTTCAGAAGATCATAAAACCTATTCCTGGGAGGAAATTGAAAGTTCCGAATATTTTGCAAAAGTAATAGAGCAAAGTGAGAATGACTATAAAAACGGGAAAACTCAGGAATTAACAGACGATTTATTGAATGAAATTTTTAATAAAAAATGAAAATAACAATTTCAGAAACAGCGAGAATATCGTTGAGTGAAATTATAGATTTTCTAAATTCTAAATGGACTGCAAAAGAAATTGCCGTTTTAGAAAACGATATTAAAAAATTCAGGCAGACAATAAAAGACAATATTGTAAAGCATCCATCTTTAGAAAATTTTCCTGATATAAAGTATACCCTTATCGGCAAGAATCAGATTAAGATGATGTATGAAATTAAAACCGACGAAATAGTGGTTAAATTATTCTGGCATTGCAGACAAAATCCAGTAAGACTAAAATATTTTCTCAGTAAATAGAGAATAAAGTGAAGCCGAAAACTTCACTTTTTTTGTAACATCTCCTGAAATTTTTCAACTCATTCAGCAAATCTCAAAAGTATGTTGAAAAAGTTACTTTTTCTTTCTGCGATCAGCTTTTCTGCAGCTGTATTTTCTCAGACCAATGTAAAGCAGAAATTAGCTGGTTATATCGATTCTCTCTTCGTACATCATAAAGTAATGGGGAGCTTTGCCTTTGCCGAAAACGACCGCCCTACGTTTATAAAAGTTGTCGGATTTGCAGATGTTGAGAAGAATCAGAAAGCAAATGTCAATACACAATACCGGATCGGATCAATCAGCAAGACCTTTACTGCCGTTTTAATTATGAAAGCTTTTGAGGAAAAAAAGATTTCCTTAGATCAGAAACTTTCTGAATTTTATCCTGAAATTCCAAATGCCGAAAAAATTTCCATCGAAAATCTACTGCAGCACAGAACAGGAATTCATAATCTGACCAGTGAAGCCGAGTTTTGGCAGTACAACACCAAACCTCAGACAGAAAGCAGCTTAATCAGCATTATAAAAAAATACAAAAGCGATTTTGAACCCGGTTCAAAACACGAATACAGCAATTCCAATTACATTCTGCTCGGTTTTATTCTCGAAAAAATTTACAAAAAACCGTATGCTGCTTTGCTGAAAGATAAAATTACAAAACCTTTAAAATTAACGCTTACAGAAGTTGGAGGAAAAATAGATCCATCGAAAGATCAGGCAAAAGCGTATCAATTCATCAACGGAAAATATGTGACTTCATCCGAAACAGATATGAGTATTCCGATTGGCGCAGGAAATATCATCTCTACTCCAAGAGATCTTCTTACTTTTATTCTTGGTCTGGAAAACGGAAAATTAGTGAAGAAATCCAGCCTTGAAAAAATGAAAACATTTGTGGATGATTACGGATATGGCTTGGTGAAAGTTCCTTTCGACAAATATTCGGGATTTGGTCATACCGGAGGAATAGACAATTTCAGTTCCGCACTATTTTATTTTCCGGATCTGAAAATTGCCACCGCTTTCAGTACCAATCAGTCGGAAATGGATACCAATGATATTTCCATCAAAATGATTGAAACAGCCATGGGAAAAGATTTCGAAATGCCCAATTTTAAAACCTATGAAATTTCCGAGAATGATCTTCAGAAATTTACAGGAACTTATTCCAGCAAAGATGTTCCCTTAAAGATTAGCATTTTTATTGAAGATAAAAAACTGATGGCTCAGGCAACAGGACAAAGTGCATTCCCTTTAGAAGCAATTTCCGAGACAAGCTTTAAATTTGATATGGCAGGAATTGTGATCGATTTTTATCCGGCAAAAAAACAGTTTGTCATTATTCAGGGAGGAACAAAAAATACGTTTACAAAAGAATAAAACAATGAAATATTTAAAAATAAACACCGAAGAAACTGCCGATCTTGAAGCACTTAAAAATGCAATTCTTCAGATGAAAGGCGTAGAATCCATAGAAATTATCGACGACGAAAATCCTGAGAGTGAACTGAAAAAAGCATTTGCCAAAACCAAAGAACAGTTCAAAAAAGGAGATTACGAAACATTGGTAAACGATATTTTTGATATTTTAACTAAAAAATAATTTAAGAAATAAATAATGAAAAAAGCCATTTTATCGATTGCTTTACTGGGCGGAATTTTATTTTCCGCAAATGCAGCAGCACAAACCGAAACTTCGGGAAGAGAAAAAGTATACAGAGCCACTCATACCAAAGTAACGGAGCTGAAACACACGAAGCTTAAAGTAAATTTCGATTATCAGAAAGAACAGATGAACGGGGAAGAATGGCTTAATGCCACACCTTTTTTCTATCCGACCAACGAACTGACGCTTGATGCAAAAGGAATGCTGATCCATGAAGTAGCGTTAGATATCAATGGAAAAAAATCTCCTTTAAAGTATGATTATAAGGATGATGTTTTAAAAATTACTTTAGACAAAACCTATCAGAAAAATCAGGATTACACAGTTTACATCAAATATACAGCACGTCCGAACGAAGTAAAACAGGAAGGAAGCATGGCAATTAGTGATGCAAAAGGTCTGTATTTCATTAATGCACAGGGAATAGATCCCGATAAACCAACGCAAATCTGGACGCAGGGTGAAACGGAATCTTCTTCAGCCTGGTTCCCGACCATCGATAAATCCAACCAGAAAACAACGCAGGAAATTTACATGACGGTTCCTGATAAATACGTAACCCTTTCTAACGGATTGCTGAAAGATTCCCAAAAAGAGGCAAACGGTTTAAGAACCGATCATTGGGTGATGGATAAAAGACATTCTACCTATCTTTTCTTTATGGGAGTGGGAGAATACGCTATTGTGAAGGATAAATGGAGAAATATTGCGGTAGATTATTATATTGAGAAAGAATACGAGCCGTATGCAAAACAGATCTACGGAAACACACCGGAAATGATCGAGTTTTTCTCTAAAAAGTTAGGCTACGATTTCCCATGGTCAAAATACGCTCAGATTTCCGGAAGAGATTACGTAAGCGGAGCAATGGAAAATACAACGGCAACGTTACACGGAAGTGATATTTTACAGAAACCGGGACAGCTCATCGAC
>NZ_JBBCQL010000220.1:0-7798 GCF_037149975.1 Chryseobacterium sp. VD8
ACCAGTATTGATGTTTCACCACGGATGGCCTTTATCTTCTGATGACTGGGATGCGCAGGTGATCTTCTTTTTGCAGAGAGGTTACAGGGTAATTGCTCACGACAGAAGAGGTCACGGACGTTCCAGCCAGAATATTTATAATCATACGATTGAACAATATGCTTCTGATGCAGCAGAATTGGTAGAATTTCTGGGTCTGAAAGATGTTGTGCATATCGGGCATTCTACAGGTGGCGGTGAAGTGATCCGCTATGTAAACAAATATGCCAACGGAAGAGCAAAAAAAGCGGTATTGATAAGCGCAGTTCCTCCGGTAATGGTAAAGAGCGAAAATAATCCGGATGGCGTTCCGATGGAAGTTTTTGACAACATCAGAGATCAGACTTTAAATAACAGAAATCAGTTTTTTATGGATTTAACGGTTCCATTCTATGGTTACAACAGAGAAGGTGCCGTAGTGAAGCAAGGTGTACAGACCAATTGGTGGAGACAGGGAATGATGGGAGGAATTGTGGCTCATTATGACGGAATCAAAGCTTTTTCTGAGACCGATTTTACAGAAGACCTGAAAGCTGTAGATATTCCGGTACTGTTGCTGCACGGTGAAGACGATCAGATTGTGCCTATTGAAAATTCAGCGATAAAATCTGCTAAACTATTGAAAAATGGTAAACTGATTACTTATCCGGGATTCCCTCACGGAATGCCTACTACTGAACATCAGACGATTAATAAAGATCTTCTGGAATTTATTAAGGCTTAATTTTTTCTACATATAAGTAAAAGCAGCAATCAGAGTATTTTGATTGCTGTTTTTTTATTTAAAGGAATTTTGCCGGAACTTTTTAGTAATTTTATTCAAAAATATTTACAAAGTTTGTCATCCTGAAAAGGATTTCATCGATGCGTTGAATACTTTGTTTAGATGCTTTCAGCATGACAAATATTATGGATATTCGTTTACTATTTAACCTCATTTCAGGATAAGAAATAAATTTAATTAATTGATTTATCGAATTATATTAATTTATCGCAAAGAAAAACAAGAGATTTTTTACTTATTGAAAGTTTGTAAGCTAAACAAAGGCACTTCGTTTATGTAAAAAAGACAAAAATGGTATTACTTTGATAAGTTTTAGGCCTTTGTATATCTTAAAAGCTGAATTCTTAATAATTAAATCTCCTTGTTTAACGTTGCGTTTAACAAGACTTATTTATTCCCGAATCCGGTTATTTATATTGGGAACTGCCACTCTAGCCCTGATTGTAACGACATCCTTTTTGGTTGCGGGCGGAGTATAAACTGGAGGTTTACGAACGTAGTTCAGGAGTCCGCAACCAAAAAGATACAGTGAAAAGCAGGAAACAGCTTCAAATAAAATTTATCTCACAAAAACGGTAATATATAAAGCTTCATCCACTTCCCTATTTCATTCAAAAAATCTTTTTTAAATCTCGAAATTTTTCCGTAATTTTGCAAACTATTATTCCGGGCGATCGGAAATAGCCAAAACAGATATTGATAACAAAACAATAAAAAGCAAAACAATGCCAAAATTAAAAACGAAATCAGGTGCTAAGAAACGTTTTGCTCTTACCGGATCTGGTAAGATCAAAAGAAAGAACGCTTACAAAAGCCACATCTTAACGAAGAAAGAAACGAAGCAGAAGAGAAATCTTACTACGACTTCTTACGTTGCTGCTGTGGACGAGAAAAGCGTATTGCGTCAATTAGCAATTAAGTAGTTTTTATAAATCTATAGTCGGTTTATAAGAATTCAAACAAATTCAACATTTTAACCCTGAAATGGAGCCACTAAGAGTAATGAAATAATTACCGCACATTTCAAAAAAACAATTTAAATTATGCCAAGATCAGTAAATTCGGTAGCTTCAAGAGCTAGAAGAAAGAAAATTTTTAAGCACGCTAAAGGTTATTTCGGAAGAAGAAAGAACGTTTGGACGGTAGCTAAAAACGCGGTAGAAAAAGCAATGCAATATGCTTACCGTGGTAGAAAAGAGAAGAAAAGAAATTTCAGAGCACTTTGGATCACTCGTATCAACGCGGGAACCAGAGAGCACGGAATGTCTTACTCTCAGTTTATGGGAGCTCTTAAAAAGAACAACATTGAGCTTAACAGAAAAGTTTTAGCAGATTTAGCAATGAATCACCCTGAAGCTTTCAAAGCAGTTGTAGATCAAGTAAAATAATGTAAAATTTTTGTTATCAATATAAGTCCCAGGTTTTTTGCTTGGGATTTTTTTATTATTTACATTTGCGTAATATTATTAAATTTATAAAATTTTCCTTTAAAGTGAAAAAAATAACTACTCTTCTGCTGTTTTCATTAGGAACATATGCATTTCAGGCTCAAAGTTTTATTCAGGCTTATCAGAACAGAGCTAATCTGGTTACCCAGACCAATATAACAACCTTACTTCAGGAATTTGGTAATCTTGGCGTAAAAACAACGGGTTCTGCAGCCAATACCAATGCATTAAACTGGCTTAAAGCAAAATATCAGTCTTACGGTTATACAGCAAGTCAGATGGTAGAAGATCCTTTCACATTTGGCTCTACAAGTTCTAAAAATTTAATCATTACCAAGACAGGAACCGTTTATCCGAATACGTACGTTATTATCTGCGGACATTACGACACCATTACAGGTCCCGGAGTAAGCGATAACGGAAGCGGAACTTCTATTATTCTGGAAGCGGCAAGAATTTTAAAAGATGTTCCGACAGAATATTCTATTAAATTCATCCACTTTTCCGGCGAAGAACAGGGATTACAGGGAAGCGCACATTATGTAAACAGTGTGGTTTTCCAGAACAGTGTCCGTCAGTTGGATATAAAACTGGTCTTTAATTTAGATCAGGTGGGTGGAAAAATAAGCAATTCGAATGTTGCTATCAACTGCGAAAGTGACCAAAGCGGGCAAACCGGAAACAATGCAGCCTCTCTATCCGTTACACAGCAGCTTGCAGCATGTACAACGCTGTATTCACCATTACAGACAGTTATGTCGAATGCCTACTCTTCCGATTATATGCCTTTTGAAGCGAAAGGAGATATTATTACAGGCTTTTACGAGACGGCAAGAAGTTATAATGAACACACCGTAAATGATACTTTTGCGAATGTAGATCCTACTTATGTTTTCAACGTAGGAAAGGCGGCTGTAGGAGCTTTACAGCATTTTGCAACAGCCTCTACAAGTTTATTGGCAACGGATGAAAAGACAGTAAATAATCTGGAAACCGTAAAGATTTATCCCAATCCGGCGAAAGATCTTTTAAATGTTGATCTTCCAAAAGACGTTAAAAACTTCAGTCTTGAAATTTCGGATATGAACGGCAGACTTGTTTTAAATAAACAAAATGAAGCTAAAGTTAATATTTCAGGATTAGCAAGCGGTGTTTATATGGCAACTGTTAAAACAAAAGACCAAAAAGCGGTAAGAAAAATAATTATCGGTAAATAATTTTTATTTTTCTGTAAAATTAAAATCCTGAACTTTTGTTTAGGATTTTTTTATTATTACATTTGTATACCAATCAAATCACAAAAATTAATGTCAAAATGAAAAAGACTTCTACAATTCTGCTCTTTTCTTTATCGGCTTTAAGCTTCAATGCACAATCTTTTATTCAGGCTTATCAGGACAGAGCTAATATGGTGACACAGACCAATATTACAACAAACTTACAGAATTTTGCCAATTTAGGGATTAAAACCACCGGCTCAACTGCGAATAATAATACTTTCAACTGGCTTAAAAATAAATATCTGGGTTTCGGATATTCTTCAAACCAGATTTCGGAAGATGCCTTCACTTACAACGGCAAGAGTTCAAAAAATTTAATCATCACTAAAACAGGAACCGTTTATCCTAATAAATACGTTATCATTTGCGGACATTTCGACACCATAAACGGTCCCGGAGTAAACGATAACGGCAGCGGAACATCCATCATTCTGGAAGCGGCAAGAATTTTAAAAGACGTTCCTACAGAATATTCGATTAAATTTATCCATTTTTCTGGTGAAGAACAGGGACTTATTGGAAGCTCACATTACGTAAATAATGTTGTTTACCAAAATAATATTAAGAAAGTAGACATTAAATTAGTCTTCAATCTGGATCAGGTTGGCGGAAAAATGGGCAATAATAACAATACGATCTATTGTGATGAAGATCAGGGAGGTCTGTCCAGCAATAATGCAGCTTCAGCAAACGTTACACAGCAATTGCGCAACTGTACCGCTTTGTATTCTCCTCTTTTAACGGCGGTGGATCCGGCTGAAGCTACAGATTATATTCCTTTTGAAAGAAAAGGCGAAATTATTACAGGTTTTTTTGAAAAAATCAGAAGTAATTATCCTCATTCTTCAAACGATACATTTGCTAATACAGATCCTGTTTATATTTATAATATAGCAAAAGCTTCTTTGGGAGCTTTACAGCACTTTGCAGTAGCAGCAAATTCTTTACAGAAAAAAGAAGCATTACTTTCCGGAAATTCTATAGAATCTATAAAGATCTATCCCAATCCTGCGAAAGATTATTTAAATGTCGAACTTCCGGAAGATATTAAAGATTTCAGGCTCGAAATTTCAGATATAAACGGCAGGCTTGTTTTAAATAAGGAAAATGAAACGAAAGTAAATGTTTCAGAATTACCAAACGGAACGTATATCGCAACAGTTAAAACAAAAGACCAAAAAGCGGTGAGAAAAATAATTATCGGAAAATAATCAACGGACAAGCAAAATCCTGAGTTTCTTTCTCGGGATTTTTTATTTCTATATTTGTAAAATAGTAAACTAATTGCCAATATGAATTTCAAAAAATTAACAGCCATTTTTCTTTTTTCGTTAACAGCCGTTGGATTTCAGGGACAAAGTTTCATTCAGGCTTATCAGGACAGAGTTAACTTATTAAAAAAAGAGGACATCGTATCCAATTTAAAGGAATTTGAAAAACTGGGTGTTAAAACCACAGGTTCTGTAGAAAATGAAAACGCCCTGAACTGGATCAAAAATAAATATTTGTCTTACGGATATTCCGAGAACCAGATGGAAGAAGATCCTTTTTCCATAGGAAAATTAAAATCTAAAAACCTGATCATTACCAAGAAAGGAACTTTATATCCTGATAAATACATCATTATTTGCGGACATTTCGACAGCATTAACGGTCCCGGAGTCAACGATAACGGAAGCGGAACATCCATTATTCTGGAAGCCGCAAAAATCCTGAAAGATATTCCCTCTGAATATTCCATTAAATTCATTCATTTTTCAGGAGAAGAACAGGGATTATACGGAAGCAGACATTATGTAAATGAAGTTGTTTATCAGAATAAAACAAGGCAGATTAATATAAAAATGGTCTTCAATCTGGATCAGGTCGGCGGAAAAAAAGGAATGTTCAATGATACTGTTTTTTGTGACGAAGATCAGGGAGGAAGCTCAAAAAATAATGAAGCTTCTAAACAGGTTACCAAAGAACTGATGATCTGCACAACACTGTATTCTCCATTACAGGCAAAAATCGATCCCGCAGAAGATACCGACTACATCTCTTTTGCAAAAAAAGGTGAAGTAATCACCGGATTTTTTGAATATATCAGAAGCGATCTTCCTCATACTGCGGATGATACCTTTGCAAATACTAATGTTCAGTATGTTTTTAATATTGGTAAAGCGGCAATCGGAGCATTGCAGCATTTCGCTGTGGCTTCGAAAAAATAGAGATAATCAAATTGTTCTAAAAAAAGCCAGTCGGATTTTTCGACTGGCTTTTCATTTATCCGGCTCTTGTACCGCCTTTTGCAGTATCAGAATTGGGAGATTTCACTTCTTTGATCTTTCCCTTTTCGGGAGTAACTTTTGCTGAATTTTCCGCTTCCGCTTTGGATTGTTGATTTTCTTTGTTGTCTTCTTTCATGGGATAATTTTTTAATAAATTGTATTTAAAACACATAAGTGACAAAATTAAGCTGAAATTTCATTTAAAACAGTTTAAAAATCTTCGATTTTATTCTTCTGATAGCTTTGAATATTCTAATTCTTGCAACATAATGGTCTTTTGCCTCTTTTGCGGTTGATTCTTAATGAGTTTAGAGATAAAAATACAACTTTACCGGTTTCTGGAAAGCAAAATTTCTTCAATATCTTTCAGTGTAAAATTCTTGGCTTTCAGTAAGATCAAAAGGTGATACAGCAAATCTGCCGCTTCATTTTTAAACAGATCATCATTGCTGTCTTTGGCTTCGATCACCACTTCTACGGCTTCCTCTCCTACTTTCTGAGCCATTTTATTGATGCCTCGCTGGAATAATGAATACGTGTAAGAACCTTCAGTTTTTTCATCAATTCTTTGGCTTATTTTTTCTTCCAGTTCATGCAGAAAACCTTTAGAATCTTTATCGCCAAAACAACTGAAACTTCCGGTGTGGCAGACAACGTTCGTAGGAATTGCTTTAATTAAAATTGTATCCTGATCGCAGTCTATCGCAATATTTTTAACGGTTAAAAAATTTCTGGACTCCTCACCTTTTGTCCAGAGTCGGTTTTTTGAACGGCTGAAAAAGGTTACAATTCCTTCTTTTTTGGTTTTTTCAAAAGCTTCTTCGTTCATGTAACCCAACATTAAAACCTGCAACGTTCTGTCGTCCTGAATAATCACCGGAACCAAGCCTTCATTTTTATTAAAATCGATATTCATCGTACTGCAATTTTTTTAATTTTCAAATTATTTTTAAGATCCTGAATCTGCACTTCTCCAAAATGAAAAATACTTGCCGCCAAAGCTCCTGTTGCTTTTGTCTGATTAAAAACGGCTTCAAAATCTTTCATTTTTCCTGCACCTCCGGAAGCAATAACAGGAATATTTACACTTTCGGAAATTAACTTTGTTATTCTGAGATCAAACCCGTTTTTTGTACCATCGCCATCCATTGAAGTAAGAAGAATTTCTCCTGCTCCCAGTTCTTCTGCTTTCTTTGCCCAGTCTAATGTCTTCAGATCCGTTATTTCCCTTCCACCTTTCACATGAACCCAGTCTGATCCGTTCACTAATTTCGTATCAATTGCAACCACAACACACTGACTTCCGAATTCTTTTGACAACTCTGAAATTAAAGCCGGATTTTTAACCGCCGAAGAATTGATACTGATCTTATCTGCTCCGGCTTCTAAGAGCCTTCTTACATCTTCCACCGTTGAAATTCCGCCACCGACAGTAAAAGGAATACTTAATTCTGCTGCGATTTTCTGTACCAGTCCGGCAAAAGTTTTCCGTTCTTCTATCGTTGCGGTAATATCCAGAAAAACCAATTCGTCTGCGCCTTCTTTTTCATATCTTTTGGCAAGTTCTACAGGATCTCCCGCATTTCTTAATCCTTCAAAATTAATTCCTTTTACCGTAGTTCCGTCTTTGATATCCAGACACGGAATGATTCTTTTTTTAAGCATTTTCAATAAAATTTTGGAGTTGCTGCAAACTGATTCTTCCTTCATAAATTGCCTTTCCGATAATTGTTCCGGAACAGCCGATCTTTTTCATCTGTTCAACATCTTCAATACACGAAATTCCGCCGCTTGCAATTAACTGAACCGCTGTTTTTTCTACAATTTCTCTGTATAGTTCATCCGATGCGCCCTGAAGCATTCCGTCTTTGGAAATATCCGTGCAGATCACGTTTTTAATTCCTTTATTTTTATATTTGAGAATAAAATCGATCACATCCAGTTGGCTTTCTTCCAGCCAGCCCGAAGTTTTTATCT
>NZ_JBBCQL010000221.1:0-7794 GCF_037149975.1 Chryseobacterium sp. VD8
CATTGCCTAACCCGCCTTTTCTTGCGCCATGCATACCGCTTATATGATTTACCGCCTGTGCCTGTGCATCACTACGGGTTTTTGACAACTCCTTAGCTTCATTGTCTCTGAACTGATGAGTTGCTTCAACACTTTGGGCTTTCGCATTATTCTTTTGATCTAAAGCATCCGTAAATGATGGTTCATTGGAGTTTGCCAACATCTTATCGGTTACTCCATTCGCTTTCATTTCACTGTCGATACTTGCCGTTTGTTGCTTTATAGGTTGTTCTACGCTGGCTGCAGTTCTTTTCACAGGCATTGCCTTAGCGACATTCGGCGTAGAAGGAGCCTTACCTACATTTTGTGTCGGCATTTTTGCAACCGGACGATGAGGCTGTGCTGCAATATCCGGTTTTGCTGCAGTTGCAGAAGCAATATCAATTGCTGCTGCATTCTTTTCTCTTTTAACATCGCCCACTGCTTTTTGATTGACTTCATTTATATTGTTATGTTTCTCAAACTCATCAGCCTGCTCTTCATTTTTAGGAAGTTGTATACTATGTATTTTTGCACTCAGCAAAGCTTTGAAATCTTCTTTCTTGAACATTCCGGCTTCCTTCGCACCCATTACATTTATCTGGCTTGCCTGTGCCATACTCTGACGTTCGTTGGCAGGAGATGGCGCTGCAGCCTGTGCATCATTTGTAGCTTTATGGGATGGTTCATGCTGCTTCTGTAATTTAGCAGTACTGCTTATTTTTCCGCTAAGCTCTGTAAATCCTGGATTACTGTGGGCATTTGCAGAAGGAGCCGGATCTACCTCTTCAACAGGTGCTTTATCTGGGTTAACAGGTTGAAGCTGGTCTGTCGAAACAATATCACCTTTATCTGATATCTGCTTTTTCCCCGGAGATTTAGTTTCGGCATTTGTTTCCGGAGATTTTTTATTTTGCTGATGAGCTGCTGCCTGTTCCTCCAACGTCTTCGGCAGAGAAGTTCCGGATTTCAGATCATGATAATCTTTAACCTGACTGATATTCAGCGTGGAAGTATAATTTTTTTCCGCTTTTTGGGTATCCGGATGATTGATATCCCCGGTTTCTGCCATACTTTCCTGATGCTTCTTAAACATGATCCCGGAACCCTGATCGTAAATGGTCTGTGAACCGTGAACCGGAGCGATAATTCCGTTTGCATTTGTCTTATTGATATTCGGGGTTGCGAATCCTGCGAGAGTTGCAGATTCTTCAGGCTTTTGTGTTTGTAAAGGAGCAACTTCCGCCACGGGCAGAGGTACCACCACCGGCTTTTTAGCCTTCTGCTTTTTGCTCTGGCTATGATGGTTTTTGTTGTCTTTTTCTACAGGTTTTGCTGCTTTCATTGACTTGGTGTTTTTTAATTATATTTTGTTTAAAAGGCACGTAAAGCACAACAATGTAAGCTGCGCTTTACCGTACCTGATGGAACTGAAAAATCAGACCCGGTAACGTATTTTTTTAAGATTTTACTGCCTGTAAGGTGTACACAGCGTTATGATGAGAAATCGGAAGTGCTGTGCTTTTTTCTTTTGATCCGGCTGAAATTCCAGATTCAAAATTCAGAATTTTTAAGGAGAATAAGCCTTTTTTGGAGTGGGGGATTCTGTAGTTGCAGTAAATGGTTTCCCGAAATGATTTCTGATGACAGTAATACAGAAATTTACTTTAGACTTTAAACTTTTTTACCACAAAAGATGTAAAAGAGTTTAACACTTTAGTTTTTTAAGTTTAATGCTTAAATGAAAAAAAAGAGCACATAAGTTAAAAAAACAAAGATTTTTTAATGTCCTGATTATTTAAATGGGACGTTTACTGTTATGCAATTTTATTGCAGTATTCTTCCTCTACGCTCCACTGTCCTGTACCGAAAGCTTACTGTGATGTATTTTTATTGCAGTATTCTATATTTATATTCCATTGTTATGGATTGAAAGCTTACTGTACAGCAATTTTAACAAAATGTTCTCCATTTACATTCCACTGTCTTAGATTGAAGGCTTACTGTTCTGCAACTTTACTACTGCTCACCTTTTCTGCTGCTTACCACAGGACATTTTAGGCTTACTACAGGACATTTTAGGCTTACTACAGGACATTTTTACTATTGCTCACCTTTTCTATTGCTTACTACAGTACATTTTTATTACTGCTCACTCGTTCCATACTCCAATACACTATATTTTAGCCTTACTGCACTACAATTTTATTCCAACCCACTTTTCCTAAAGCTTAGTACATAAGATTCAAATAATATTTTAAAGGAATTCAGCCCTTTCACGTCATGACGTTTTCTGATGTTGGTTTTTAACAACAATAATTAATTGTTTTTGATATTTGTCCTGCTTCGGAGGATTTTTTTGTTCTTTATTTTATCTCTTCTTTCTTCTCTTTTTCTTCTTCAGGCTGTCTGTTTGGCTGGTTTCCGATGTAAAGATTCATGGTTGTATCAATCCAGTTGGGAAGATTGGTGGTAATCATTTTCAGGAACTTGTCGTAACCATAACCGAGTACAAACAATATTCCTGTGGAATACCATTTGTTGTGGAGTTCGGCACTTTTCATGACATAGCTCATGGTGAAACCGACAATAATCACGATAATTAAGGTGATGATATGTTCCCAAGGCCTCTTTTTTTCTTTGTTCTGTATGGAGATCAATACTCTTAACAGTCCTCCCGAAAATGCAATGGCAGTTCCGATGAGGAGGGCTTTTATACTATCTAAATTCATTCTTCATATTATTATTCATTAAAATTGATTTTTTTACAACGCTAAGTTGTTAATCGTCCTGATCGAGCATATACATATCATCCAGAAATTTTCTGCTCGTCTCGATGTTTTCGTTTTCGCTGAGGTAAGCCAGCTCGTCTATAAGATCACTGATGTCTCTATCCGGATCCTGAAATTTTTCTAAGTTTTCTTTAATTTTTTTGTTCTCTTCTTTTTCCATGACTACCAAAATTTATTAATGCTGATTTTTAATTTTCAATTTCTTCCTGTTACTTTCGAAACCATTGTATTGCAGGTTAATCTTTAGCCTCAAAAGCATAGTTCCGGAAAGTAAATACAGTTTTTACCTTGCTGTTGTTCTCTATAAATTAAATGGATAATGAAAAGACAATCTTTTATTGATCTGATGGGCAGATTGAATTAGAAGCACTGAACTGTGCGGTCGCTTGGTCTTTAGCTTTTTAGAATATAATTTTCCGGCTCTAATTTTTTGTGATGGTGGATCAGCTGTAAAAGATTGTCCTGAGGAAGCCGCACGAAATGCGGATCTTTAATGACTTTTGTTTTTCCGTTTTACTCCTGAATGATGTTGTAAATGGTTCTTTCCGACAAAAACAGCATCTCCGTAAGTTCGGTTACAATAACTTTCATTTGCTTGTCCTGATTGCGTTTTACATAATCGTTGACAAAGTCTTTTCTTTTCTCTACAAGTTCTTTACTACGTTTCATATTTAAAAGGTTAAAAGTTGTTTTAATAAAATAATTTTTCGTGTCTTTTTTTGATCAGTTGAGTCAATAAAATCCCGCAAAGGCTTATAGTCTGCCTCTGAAAAGATGTTTAATGATGTTGTTTGATTTTAATTCTCAGAAGTCGGCTTCCTGTGTTTTCCGGCGCAGTTTCATCGGCCTGTCTTCCTGAATTTTATTTTCCTTCGTCTGCGAAAAGTATCTTCATATACAATTTGTTTAAACTTAATAGCAAAGTCGCAAAGATTTTATCTGCGATAAATTAAGCATCAATCCTTATTGAAAATCTTGGATTTTCCTGCGCCTTAAAGATTTGAGACCAAAAAAAATCTTGCGTCTTTGCTTCTTCCAACAAGAATCTCTTTTATTTAAAAAAGTTTAAACAAATTCATATTAAAAATGAATTTCTTTCTGCAAACTCAGATTCTCCGCTTCGGAATGTATTTAAATTATTACTGACAGTTATAATGAATCGATATTTTATAATCTGAACAGCAGCTTTGTCTTACATTTTCACGGTCTGTGTTTATGGTCGTTAAAACAAAACAGCAAATGTTCGCATTACCAGTTAAAAAAATGCACATTTTTCGTAAAAAAGAATTTAAAATCAATAATAAAAATATTCACACCAATATAAAAGCGCACTTTTTACAGTGATTTCTATTACTGAAACTTTATCTTCTGTCTGTAAACAAAAAGCACATGAACAATTTTAAATATTTGATTAACAACCCATATTAAAGCAAAAAAAATTAAAAAGTATCAAATATGTATTAAATTGTTGTGATAATTTTTGTACATTTGCCGTATTCTGTTTTAACAACGAGACAAATATACGAACATTGTTCGTATTTCAAAATAAAAAAGAAAAATATTTTGCGTATTTTTTCATAAATAACGATAAACATATCAGAATGACCAACTTAGAATTCAAAGAGATCAGAAAGAAACTAAAAATGAAGCAGGCTGAGATCGCCGAGGCGATAGGAGTTGGTACCAGAGCCGTCCAGTACTGGGAAAAAGGCGAAAGAAAAATACCGGAAACCACTGCTTATTTTGTAAAAAACATGCTGCAGGAACAGCAGCAGAAACCTGATAACAGCGCATCGCCGGTTGCTTATTCGGATCTAAAGATCATGTACGTTCCGCTGGCGAACCAATACGCACAAGCAGGATATCTGAGCAGATTTGCAGACGAAGAATATATAGAAAGTTTACCCACGATTCCTTTCAGTGATGATGTGGAACACCGCGGCGAATATATGTGCTTCGAAGTTCGGGGAGACAGTATGGACGACGGTTCCTACGAAAGTTATCTTGAAGGCGATATTATTTTATGCAGAAATATCCGTCAGGATTACTGGATGAGCAAGCTGCATTATGATAAGTGGGATTTTGTCATTGTACACAAAGAAAAAGGGATTCTCGTGAAAAGAATCATTAATCATGATGTTGAACGAGGCATCATCACTCTTCATTCTCTGAATGAATATTACGAAGATTTTGAAATTCATCTTCAGGATGTGGCAAAACTCTTCAATATCATCAGTACAAGGCGTAAAAATAACAGAAGGTGATAGAAAGCTTTATCATAGAATAAAAATCCTCAAAATTTCTTGAGGATTTTTATTTTAATTCATTTACAATTGTTTTGTTGTATTAATTTTAGATTATGTATCATTTTTTCCGACTAGTTAAGTCCAGATAATTCATTTTTATATGTACTCAATACGCATATTAATTATAGCTTATCGCTTTTATTGAAACCAACTAGTTAGTATACTATAATTTTTATCTTTTTCAATTGTAAAAGTATGAGAAAAAACATGTCCTACATTAAAATCCGGAGACATAAAATCATGAAATAACAAAACTGTATTAGGTGCTGTAGTAGGAATAGCCGCTGTTATGCCAGTATTACCAGTTGTTGTGTGCGCCCAAATATTGCCTATTGAATTTCCGCTAGTTGCTTCTACAATAGCTTCAAACAACACATTATCTCCCGGATTTACCTTTAACTGATTCCATGTTTCGATTCCGTTTGAAGAGGAATAATTTGTATTTTTATTTATTGTATTTACCAGAACATTTCCATTAACAGTTATTCTTATTCGTACTGATGTATCGTAAGAACCAGATACATTCGTATTAGCATTTTCCCAGAAAAGCGTTCTTGGAATCACGGTACTGCTATTACAATTCCCAATTTTAAAAGCTTTTAGCTCATTCTTTGTAACAGTATTTCCATCTGTATTTGTTAATTTTATTATTAAATCATAGTCGCCAAGGTCCGTAATACTCGGAAGAGATACTGAAATACTATTACCAATATAAGGTGTCGCGATAGGAATTACAAAATCAGTATATGGATCATTCGAACCATTTATTTTATAGGATGCAATTGCGCTTTTTATTGGCGAAGAAGATGTATAATTTACATCAAACGAAATATTGCATGTTTCTGTTGCCATTATTATATTTTTTATAATTATTAGTGATTTTTCAATCTTTTCTTACGCATATTCTAACTAATAGATGCGCTACCAAAAAACTGATTTTGATAGTTAAGACTTATTGTTAATAAATCTCCCGATGCTGATGCTTTAGGAGGATATCCAGCCGCATTTGTAGGCGCACTATTAAATTGATTCCATTGCTCTCTCGTAGTATTGTTAATTAAATCTCTCATCTTTGATGCAATCGTATTCGGGGTATCGGAAGAAGTCGCTACAACAGTAAGAACAACGCTATAAACTCCTGTTTGAAATTTATTGCCTGCTGAAACGTTTGGTCCGACTTTAAAAATTTGCTGCCTTGTTCCTCCTGGACCAGTTGTAGTATTATCTGTTTGAGTAAGTGTAGGAATTAAGTCCGCCTTATTTACAGTAATTATTACTTCATCTGTAGCCGTAGTACCATTGTTATCCTTAACTAAAAGCTGAAATTTATATATTCCTTCAACTAATCCAGTAACAGTTGTATCTGCTGTATTTGGACTTATAATATTCGCATTTAAAGAGGGTGAAGTTATTTGTTTCCATTCATAAGAAACTATCGTCCCGTCAGAATCATAACTTGAAGAGCCAATTAACATTACAGAATCAGTAGGTAATTGAATAGTTGTTTGAGAAGCACTAGCCTTAGCTATCGGAGCTGCATTAGCTCCTTCACAACAATCTCCTCCTTTCTCGAAGATGATACCTTTTATAATGATGGGAGTTTCTACGTACCAATTTTCAAGAGATACATTCTGTTCACATCCGCCTCCAATAACTTTTACTTTTATGTTCGGAATTTTTCTCGGAGAAAGATTATTAAACGTATGAGTTACAAAACCTTTTGAATCCGGATTTTGAATTACCTGACTTCCGTTATCAAGGAAATCCCAGCTGTACTGATAATCCATGAAGTGATCTCCTGTTATTTTGAGTTTCACAACAGTTGATGTTGAATCAGACTCAGGAAGATCAACTTTCTCCACGACAATTCTCACCTGCGGTTCTGTAATCACTGTAATGGTACAATCTGTAGATTTTCCATTAACGCTAAAGCTAATTGGCTGGTTATGTAATTCCTGACTTACCGATGCAGGATCAAAGAAATACAATCCATCAATTAATTGTACTCCGCCATTCAGATCAGAATCTACATTTGCCGTTACGATGCCGTTGAAAGGGAATACCGTAAACGGAATTTTCTCTGCTTTGGCACAAATAGTCGTATCAGGTAAAGTCAGATTAATCTTCACTTTCGGCGTACAGCAGATGTACGGAAGCGAGAAATCTGCCACAATAACTTCATCTCTCCCAATATGATCATACACCATGATAAAAGTACCTCCTTTTGCAACTCCGCGTTTATGTTCTAAACCCGAATATTTATCAATATATTCATTAAAGTAAGCTTTTGAAAGATCTTTATTTTTCAATAATTCTTTAAATGACAAAAGCATAATATCAAATCCCAGCTGCTGTTTGTCTCTGATCTTTTTTATTTCATCAAAAGCATCCTGATAATGCATTCCCTGATGTCCTTCAATATTATAAAACGGAGTTCTGTCCATGTTAAAATCCAATGGTTTCTTTACATAGGCTTCCTGTGAAAACACACCCGCATTATAGCCTGTATTATTACGGAACGATGGAGTTCGTATCTTATTGAAATCCCAGACTTTCAGAAACTCATCAGTAATTCTGTAATAGAATGGGATCGCTCTATTTCCTAAAAGGTCTGACTTTTGAGACGGAGTAATTTTAATGGCGGATTCCGCTTCTATTGGTATATCACTCTCAATTAC
>NZ_JBBCQL010000222.1:0-7773 GCF_037149975.1 Chryseobacterium sp. VD8
AAAAGAGTGTAAAAGAAAAAGATGTTATTGTTGTTTCAACTTATTTAGGGAAAGATGAATTTATTATTGGGCAAATTTTAAAAGGAAAGAAATTTTATTCTCATAAAAAGAATAATGATTTGAAGATTTTTGATTTGGATAATTCTAAAATTTTTTCAAAAAAAAACTTTCAAATTTTTAATTCTTTGATTCCTCAACAATCTACATTAAGTCCTGTTCACAAAAGGAAAAATTTCATTTTATCCAAATATTTTGGGTATGAATTAGATATTTCATTAAAAAATCTTTCAGAAATTTCCATTGAAATAATGTGTATGGAATGGTTGAGATCTAATTTTGCTCCAAGAGAATATAAAATTAAATCCCAACTCTTGAAGATTGGAGGAAATTATGCAAAAGTAGATATTTATGGATTCACAGAAAATACTGAAAAAATTGCGGTACAAGTTTCATTCACGGATAATTTAAAGGTTTTAGATAAAAAGGCTTCAGATCTTTTGAGTTTTAATGCTGATAAATATGTTATTTTTTGCTCAATAAATCATTATTTTAATGAAAACATTAAAGTAATAACATTAGAAAAAGTGTTTGAAGATTTTAAGAATGATGATTTTTATTTAAAAATGTTAAAAGAATTAATTAATTCATGAAAAATATATTTTACACAATCATTTTAATGGCAGTGGTTTCCTGCGGAAAGGTTTCTCCGAAAGGAAACATTGAAAGGAAAGACGTAGATGTTTCAGAATTTGTAAACCTCGATCTGGAAGGAAAATTTCGTGTTTTTTACGCAAGAGGAAACAAAAATTTTATAGAAATCGAAACCTATCCTAATGTCGCCGATAATCTTGAGGTGGATGTAAAAGATAAAACCTTAACCATCAAAGAAAAACGAGGAACAGAAGGAGTAGATTTTTACAATGTGACGATTTATTCCAAATACAATCTTGAAAAAGTAATTGCTTCGGATTCTGTAGAAATGAACATTTCGAGCGAAATTAAGACCGATAATTTTAAGCTTAATTTAAAAAATTATGCTACATTTATGGGTTCGGTAAATACAAGAAGGGTAGAAGTTGAAATGATGAACCGAAGCAGAGCCAATTTTCTGGGGCAAACCAAAGATGCTGTCATTAAAGTATCTGATACAGCAAGTTTAATCGCTCCTTACTGGAAAATTGAAAACCTGAATATCGACTCTAAAAATGGAAACTACGCCGAAGTGAATGTAAAAGATTCCTTAAAAGGACATATTCAGAATACGGCTAAATTTGTGTATTATAATGATCCGATTAGGGCTTTTAAAATTGATAAAAGTACAAGAGTGGAGAATAAGAAATTGGATTGAGAAGTAAGTTGGAAGAAAAAAAATACACAGCGAATAGTATTCAAAGCTTAGAAGGAATGGAGCATGTAAGACTTCGTCCTAAAATGTATTTTGAAGACTGTTTTAAAGAAAATAATTTAAATGCTCTTGTATTTAGATCTTTATGTCACGCTATTGATGAATATTTTGATGAAAATTGCAGTGAAATTATAATTAATGCTGTAGGAAACTTATTAAAAATTGAATATAATGGAGGAATGTCTTTAGAAAAATCTCGCGATTTAACTACAGCAGAATGTATTATGACCAAAATCGGCGCATGCAGTAATGAAAAGAAGCATTTGGAAGTAGGGGATGAATTTTGTCGGGTTGGAATGGCAATAATTAATGCTGTCTCTGAAAAATGCGAACTCAAGACAATTTTCAGCAGACAAGAAGGTAATTTTATTTTTGAAAAAGGAAAAACAGTATCGAAGGAAATTATTAAAACGGATAATTCTGAGGATTTTACAACAATAAGCTTTGAGATCAGCAAAGAAATTTTTGGAGATTCTGTTTTTGAATTAAATGATTTGGAATTGAAATTAAATGCTTTGAAAGAAAGACTGCCAAATTTGGAAATTAAACTTAATAAATAAAAGCTGTCATTCAGAACATAGACTGAAGATCTATGAACGAAGTTCAGATGTGTAGTGATAAATCTTTTTAAATAAAATAGATTTCTCCTTCGTCGAAATGACAAATGCTGAAACGATAAAACAAAGAAATTAAACCGGAACTTTACAAAAATTAGAAAATACAAATATGACAACATTAGAAAAAGCAAAACTTTGGTTGGGCGAAACATTTGATGAGGAAACAAGAAATGCTGTTCAGGTATTAATCGACAGCAATTCGCCTGATCTGGAAGACTCTTTTTACAGAGAACTGGAATTCGGAACAGGAGGAATGAGAGGAATTATGGGCGTTGGAACCAACCGCTTAAATAAATATACTTTAGGTCAGGCAACACAGGGACTTGCCAATTATATGTTGAAGCAGTTTCAGGGAGAAGAAATTAAAGTGGCAATTGCTTATGACGTAAGAAATAACTCGAAAGAATTCGGAAAACTGGTTGCTGATGTTTTAACAGCAAACGGAATTAAAGTCTTGCTTTTCAAGGATCACAGACCGACTCCTGAATTGTCATTTACCGTGAGAAATAAAAAATGTCACGGAGGAATTGTTTTAACGGCTTCCCACAATCCGCCGGAATATAACGGTTACAAAGTATACTGGAATGACGGAGCGCAGATTGTTCCGCCACATGATGAAGCAATTATCAATGAAGTTTATTCTGTGAAATTTGAGGAAATTAAATTCAACGGAAATGATGATTTAATCGAATGGATCGGAGAGGAACAGGATGATGTGTACATTGATGCATGTATCGAAAATTCTACCTATCAGAATATTGGAAAAGAAAATTTAAACATCGTTTTCACATCCATTCACGGAACAACCTATACAACCGTTCCGAAAGCTTTGGAAAAAGCAGGTTTCAAAAAAATTGATCTTGTGAAAGAGCAAATGATCCCAAGTGGAAATTTCCCGACGGTAGATTCCCCGAATCCGGAAGAGCCGGCCGCTTTGGAAATGGCAATGGATTTGGCGAAAATTACCAATGCTGACATCGTGATCGGAACAGATCCGGATGGTGACAGACTGGGAATTGCAGTAAGAAATCTTGACGGTGAAATTGAATTGTTAAATGGAAATCAGACCAATACGATCCTTACCTACTATATTTTAAACGAATGGAGAAAGCAGGACAGAATCACCGGAAAAGAATTCATCGGTTCTACGATTGTAACTTCTGATATTTTCTTTGATATTGCACAGAGATTTGGTGTTGACTGCAAAGTCGGATTAACCGGATTCAAATGGATCGGAAAAATGATCCGTGATTTTGAAGGAAAAGAAAAATTCGTTTGCGGTGGTGAAGAAAGTTTCGGTTTCATGACGGGAGACTTCGTTCGTGATAAAGATTCTTGCGGAAGTATTGTTTTAGCCTGCGAAATTGCAGCATGGTGCAAAGCGAACGGAAGAACGATGTACCAATACATGATCGAAATTTATCAGGAATTGGGAATGTACTATGAAGGATTGGTAAATCTGGTAAGAAAAGGAAGAGACGGAGCGGAAGAAATTCAGAATATGATGAAAAATTTCCGTGAAAATCCTCCAAAAGAATTGGCTGGTTCATTGGTTGAAGAAGTGAAAGACTTTAAAGAACAGACTAATTTTATCGTTTCAAAAGGTGAGAAACAAGTAATGAACGATATTCCGAAATCGAATGTATTGATTTATTACACTCAGGATGGGACAAAAGTCTGCGTAAGACCTTCAGGAACAGAACCGAAGATTAAATTCTATATTTCTGTGAAAGATTCCGTTACTTCTGAAGCAGATTTCAGAGATAAATTGAAGTCTTTAGAAGCAAAAATAGAAGAAGTAAGAAAGGATTTGAAATTAGATTAATTTCATTCGATCTTCATGATAAAAAGAAGTTTAGCGGCTTTTATTCTGTTGATTTTTATTTTTTCATGCAAAAAAGAAGCCCCAAAAACTTCTGCAGGAAAGATAGAAAAAGACACCGCTTCAAAAGCAGAAACAAAAGAGGATTTGTTTAAGCCTATTGATACTGCCTGTTCTTCAAAGAACAAGACTGAAGATTATATTGCAGCGTTTCAGTGGTATCAGCAGAAAGCAGAAAAAGAAATTACTCAGAATTCACCTGAACAGAATGATAAATTATACGAAGATTATATCAGAATTCGTGAAAAGTATACAGCTTGTTTAAGCGAAAGTCTGAATAAGATCCTTGAAGAATATGTGAATTATTATGATTCCGAAAGCAACAGTTACAAGTTTCCTGAAAATATAAAGAAACTAATTGCCGAACTGAAGAAAGCTGATCTTGAATTTACAGAAGTAGGAGAAGGATATACCGAAATACATTCGGTTCCGGATCATTATTTTTTTGTATTTAAAGACAAAGTAACCCCGGATTATAATACGTATATCGGGCAGTTAGCGAAAGAAAGCGAAGGTCTTTATTCGGCGGATGCAGGATTGGTAATTTCATGGAAAGAGTTAGGAGAAAGAACTGTTTTTTGGGAAAATTTTATAAAAAAATATCCTAAAAGTTCATTGATTTCCAGAGTAAAAGAAATATACAATAATTATTTGTATGATTATTTATTCGGTATGGAGAATACACCAACTTACGAGTTTTTGAATGGAACCATATATGACGAAAACAGGAAAGAATTCAATAGGATCATAAAGAAATATCCGAATTCTGCTGTAGCTAAAAAGGCAAAAGAATTAATCAGCCTTCTGGATGCAAAAGTTCCTGAAGAAGAAGTTGTAAGAAAAATAAATATTAGAAGAAAATATTAAATAAATTTAAATAAAATAAAGTGAAAGTTTCAAAATTAGCGGCGAACCTGATTGGTTCTGAAATTGTAAAAATTGGTAATGAAGTAAATGATTTAAAGGCAAAAGGAGCAGAAATCGCGAATCTTACGATTGGTGATTTAAATTCTAATATTTATCCGATTCCGGCAAAATTGAAGGAAGAAATTCAGAAAGCTTATCAGAATAATCTGACAAATTATCCGCCTGCAAACGGACTTTTATCTTTAAGAAAAGAAGTTTCCAAAGATTTAAAAACAAGATGGAATTTAGACTATTCACCCAATGATATTTTAATTACGGCAGGTTCAAGACCTTTGATCTATGCGGTGTACAAAACAATCGTGGACGAAGGTGATAAAGTAGTGTATCCGATTCCGTCCTGGAACAATAATCATTACGCTTATCTTACTTCAGCCAACGCAGTGGAAGTAAAAACCACTCCGGAAAACAATTTTCTTCCGACTGCAGATGATCTTAAACCTCATTTAGAAGGAGCAGTTTTATTGGCACTTTGTTCACCGTTGAATCCTACCGGAACCATGTTTACAAAAGATCAGCTTTCTGAAATCTGCGAACTGGTTTTAGCGGAAAACAAAAAAAGAGGTGAAGACGAAAAGCCTCTATATTTAATGTACGACCAGATTTATTCTAACCTTACTTTTGGGGCAGAACACGTAGATCCGGTTTCTCTTTTCCCTGAAATGAAAGAATTTACGGTGTATATCGACGGTATTTCAAAATGTCTTGCCGCTACAGGAGTTCGTGTAGGATGGGGATTTGGTCCGGTTCATATCATGGACAAAATGAAAGCTCTTTTAACGCACGTTGGAGCTTGGGCACCAAAACCTGAACAGGAAGCAACAGCAAAATATTACGAAAATCCTGAGGACGTAAATGAATTTGTTGAAGATTTTAAAAACAAACTGGAAGCCAGCCTGAAAGTTCTTCACGGCGGAATTCAGGATTTGAAAGGAAAAGGACTTTCTGTAGACAGCATCGAGCCAATGGGAGCGCTTTATCTTACCATTAAATTAGATTATATCGGAAAAACAAAACCGGACGGAACAGTGATTGAAAACTCTTCTGATCTCGTATTCTATTTAATCAATGAAGCA
Source organism: Chryseobacterium sp. VD8 (assembly GCF_037149975.1). Lineage (NCBI taxonomy): Bacteria > Pseudomonadati > Bacteroidota > Flavobacteriia > Flavobacteriales > Weeksellaceae > Chryseobacterium > Chryseobacterium sp. VD8. The sequence continues at coordinate 5,905 of NZ_JBBCQL010000222.1, forward strand.
GGTGTTGCTTTGGTCCCGTTCTCTGCTTTCGGGGAAGAAAAATCAGAACCTTGGTTCAGAGCTTCTGTAGGAGGTTTGGCAATCGAGGAAATTGAAGTGATGATGCCAAAACTGGAAAATGCTTTGAACGCTTTAAAATAAAATATTAAATATAATAAATAGCTTCGTGAATATACTTTGCGAAGCTTTTTTTGACTTATAGCCTTAATGAGATTACCTAAAAGATACTTTCTCGAAACTCAATTTTTGAGCTATTCCACATTAGGAATTATTATTTTAGTAATTTTGAGTGTCTGGATTTCAGGAACAGGTTCTCATAGGTCTTTGTTTCAGAATTCCATTTTATCAACTTCTATTTTAGCCGTTGCTTTCTTTCTTTTTATAAGTCTGGGACTATATTACGGATTAAAGCTGAAAGAAAATGTGGGAAGTATTGTAAACAGAGAAAAAATAAAAAGTTACAGAATTAGTAAGCCAAAAGTCGATAACTTTGATTTTCCTGATATTAGCTTAATTGGAAATGAAGGTTGCGGAGAGATTATTATTTCAATAATTTTATGGATTTTGTTGTCTGTAGTTCTTATTTTTCTTCTCTATTTTCTGAGTGTTTTTTTCTGGGTTGTCATTTTACTGTTTACAGCCATGCTGTACTGGATTTTTTTTCGTGGTTTGCGGTTGGTATTTAAAAACTCAAAACATTGCAGAGGAAATCTTCTGAAAAGTTTCGGTTTCGGATTTTTTTATTCGTTTCTTTACATTTCATGGATCTACGGAATTATTTTTTTAGCTAATTATTTAAATTAAATCTCTAATTATTTTATCAATGAAAATTATCGCAGTTATTCCCGCCCGATACGAAGCCAGTCGTTTTCCGGCAAAACTGATGCAGTTGTTGGGAGATAAAACCGTTATTACAACCACTTATCAGAATGTGGTAGAAACAGGTTTATTTGATGAAGTCTTTGTTGCCACAGATTCTGAAATTATTTTCGATGAAATCACTAAAAACGGAGGAAAAGCTGTAATGACCGGACAACATGAAACCGGAAGCGACCGTATTGCCGAAGCAGTGCAGAATATCGACTGTGATATCGTGATCAATGTTCAGGGAGATGAACCTTTCCTTAAATTAGAACCTTTACAACAATTAATTGAAGTTTTTCATCAGGATGACAATCAGGAGATTTCTTTGGCTTCATTGAAAATAAAACTCACTGAAAAAGAAGAGATTGAGAATCCTAATAACGTGAAAGTAATTACCGATAACAATGGTTTCGCATTGTATTTCAGCCGTTCTGTGATTCCATTTCATCGTGAGATTTCTTATGATGTTGATTATTTTAAACATATTGGAGTTTATGCATTCAGAAAACACGCTTTGATCCAGTTCTCAAAACTGGAAATGAAATCTCTGGAGATTTCAGAAAAGATAGAATGCATCCGCTATCTCGAATATGGCATGAAAATCAAGATGATAGAAACTAATTTCGTTGGCGTAGGAATAGATACGCCGGAAGATCTTGAAAAAGCAAGAAGATTAATTTAAAAACGTGAGGTAATTCACATTTTCAAATTGTTTCATTTTCAATTTTTCAAATTAAAAAAGCCTTATATTTGAATTGATAAAATAAAATTAATGAAGAAGTTACTTTTAGTATTCGTCCTGATTATTTCACAGTCCTTTTTTGCGCAGACCGCGAAAGAAATTATTGATAAAAACATTGAATTATCCGGAGGATTAACCAATTGGAAACTATTAAATTCAGTATTGCTGCAGGGAAGCGTAATCTTGGGAATAAAAGATGAATATCCGATTAAAATTTATCAGCAGCGTCCAAATCTTACCAAAACCGTCATCACCATTAGCGG
>NZ_JBBCQL010000223.1:0-7757 GCF_037149975.1 Chryseobacterium sp. VD8
CCTTACATCAACCGAAGTAAATGCAGTAATCGCATTTCTGAAAACACTTTCCGGAACCGATGTGTATACCAATAAAAAATGGAGTAATCCTTTTAAATAATTACAATTTCTTAAAGCTGTTCTTTGTGGAGCAGCTTTTTTTATTCATCAATCGCCATAACGAGAACACTCACTTTATTATCTCCCGATTTCAGAATTTCCCACGCAATCGAAGCCAGCGTATTTCCCGTTGTAAAAACATCATCAATTAATAAAATATGTTTGCCTGAAATACCTTTAGTCATCGAAAACACATTTTCAGTTTTCAGCCGGTTCACTTTATCCTTTAAAGCCTGAGCTTTGGAATAATGATTTCTTTTCATCACTTCATGATCGAACGGAATAGCATAAAATTCTGAAAGCGTTTCTGCAAACAAATGCAATTGGTTATATCCTCTTTCTCTTAATTTTTTCGGATGAAGTGGAACCGTCACCAAAAGATCAGGCTTCTGATTTTTAAAATCAAGTCTTTCCGTCGTCCATTCAGCTAAAGTTTTTCCGATTTTCTCCCGACTCCGATACTTCAGTTCGTGAATTAATTTCCGGCTCACATTCTCTTTTTCAAACTGCATTAATGCAAAAGCATTTTCGATGGGAAATAGCAGTCTGCATTTTTCTTTAACGAAATTATCTTCAGAATAATTGTTGTGGGTAAAGTGGATCTGATCAAAACAAAGATTACAGACCGGAAAATCGGCATCAATAATCCGGCTGCACCGAATACAGCGATTCGGAAATAAAATATCGAGCATCATTTGCGCATGAATAACTTAAGATGATTATTAATTTTTTATAGCAGGTATAGAAAGACTTCTTATTGATTGAAGTAAATATCTTCAAATAATTAATTTTTTTATATCCCTAACTGATATAAAAATAATCATTTCATCCGAAAATGAAGTGAATAATTAAAAAATAGAAAAAAATATGATTGTTCGTAACTTGTCATAATTAGAAAAACTTTGAGTTCTTCGCTTTATGCTGAGCTTGTCGAAGCACCTTTGCGAACTTAAAAACAGTTGGTATATAAAAGAATCTTAGCGATTCTTTGCGTGAAAATTAAGCATTATGATCAATAACGGATAATCATAAAAAAATTACAAAATATCCTTCCTGATCTTTTCAATTGCGTTTTTCATACCGGAATTAAAATACTCCTTTTCCAGACGGATAGGCGGCGACTGCCTTACTTCACAGTCGGCAATGCTGCACGATTCGCAGGTTACTCCTACATTGATGGTTTTTAAAGTCGGAGATTTAATAAAATTGATTTTTTTGATGGTCTGTGAGTTCAGTAAAATTCCCAAACAGTAACTTCTGTTGCTGCCATCAGAGAAAGGATTTTTCTGTGAAGTGGAAATCACCAGATAACTGATTCCCTGATCTTTGTAATGTGAAATCTGGGCGTCCGTTAAGGTTTCGTTTTCTTTTAAATGATGAAGGTTTTTCACGGCAATCCATCTTCTGCAATAATGCTCGTTGGTTGCATTCGCATGAGGAGCCTGCTGATGATTGAGGTGTAGCTCTTTTAAGATCTGTATTTTATCTGAATTTTTCTTTTTGACTAAACATAAGTAAAACAAATCTTTTATTCCCAGTTCAGAAGAAAGAATATTGGTCAGTCGATAATAAAATGTTTCCGGAGAATTGGTGAAGTTTTCAATTAAATTTTCAAAATTCTGAGGATTCCATTCGTTTTGCAGGAAAAAATCTGAAGTTTTTTCAATCGTTTTCTGTTTTGAAATCAACAAAGCTCCCGCAAAATACGAAGCATAAAAATTATTTAAAATTTCTTCAAAACTTCCAAAATCCAGCCACGAATATGTATTCGGACGGTTTTTTAATTCCAGAACACAGAATCCTATTTCTTTGGCGAGAATAAAGGTTTTCTGATCTTTTTCTAATTTCCGGTTTAAAAGCAACAGCTTTTTTTCAGGGACAAACAATGAGCGTAAATTATCCAAAGTCCCGTACTTCTCAAAATCTTCCGACTGAATCTGATAATTAAATTTTTCATTCAGAATAGTCTCCAGAACATCAGACTGTAAATTTTTGTCGATCTGCAGTCCGTTTTCTTCAGCAAAGAGCTGGACTTTTTCTTCAATTTCAGGAAAATAATTATCATAAAGTTCCTGAAAAGAACGCAAAACCGCAAAGTAAAATCTTTCCTTTCCTAAATTATAGTTTTGTGAAATTTCAATCAGAGCATTGATAAAAGCAGTTACTTTTTTCGGAGCATCACTTATAATGCTGATCAGATTATTTTTATTGATCCCAAAAAGCTCCAGAGGAATTTCTTTAAAAAAATCAGACTGAAGAATCTCATTAAAAGGCGTAAGACTTTTGTCCAGCTTCGTGGAAACCAGATCGTCAAAAGTACAGTTCAGCGCTTCCGAAAGCTGAATGATCTTATCGTGTTTCGGATATTTTTTTCCGTTTTCAATTTCATTAAGGTAAGATTTGGATAAACCTGTTTTTACCGCAAGATCCTGCAAAGACCAGTTTTTCTTCTGTCTCTGCTGTTTCAGTTTCAGCCCGAAAACCGTTTTAATAAAGTCGCTGTCCGAATTCATAATTCAAAGATAATATTTAGAAGCGATTATTCGCATAATAATTTTTAAAATAATTTAGCGAACGTTCGCTATTTGTGAAAATTTTTGTTTATGTTTGCAATGTTGAATTACAAATTTAAAACGATATGGAAACTAAAATTCAATTGAAAATCAGCGGTGAACAAAACTTTCAGGAAGTTTTCACTACAGATTTAATCGATTTTTTGGTTGAACTTCATCAGAATTTTAATCCGAAAAGAATAAAACTTTTAGAAGACAGAAAAATCAGACAAAAAGAATTTGATGAGGGAATTCTTCCGAAATTTTTAGATGAGACAGAAGAAATAAGAAACGGAAACTGGATCTGCGCTCCGCTTCCGGAAGATTTACTGGATCGGAGAGTGGAAATTACAGGACCTGTAGACCGGAAAATGATTATTAACGCGCTAAATTCCGGAGCTTCCACTTTTATGGCTGATTTTGAGGACAGCAATTCTCCGACATGGAAAAACTGCATAGAAGGTCAGCTGAATCTTTCTGATGCTGTAAATCGAAGAATTGATTTTACGACTGTGCAGGGAAAATCTTATCAGCTAAATGAAAAAACGGCTGTTTTATTGGTTCGTCCCAGAGGTTTGCATCTAAACGAAAAACATATTGAGATTAATGAGGAACAGGCTTCTGCGTCATTAATCGATTTCGGAATTTATTTTTTCAGAAATGCTAAACAATTACTGGAAAACGGCAGCGGTCCGTATTTTTATCTCCCGAAATTAGAGCATTATCAGGAAGCAAGATGGTGGAACGAAGTGTTTGTTTTTGCACAGAATTACTTAGAAATTCCGCAGGGAACCATAAAAGCAACAGTTTTAATAGAAACAATTACGGCTTCTTTTCAGATTGATGAAATTTTATTTGAATTAAAAGATCACAGCTCAGGACTCAACTGCGGAAGATGGGATTATATTTTTTCTTTCATTAAAAAATTCAGAAACCTTCCCCGGTTTATTGTTCCCGACAGAGATCAGGTAACCATGGCTTCTCCTTTTATGAGTGCCTATTCAAAACGCGTCATTGAAATCTGTCACAAAAGAAATGTTCACGCGATTGGAGGAATGGCAGCACAGATTCCGGTTAAAAACGATTATGAAGCGAACAGCATTGCTTTCGGAAAAGTAAGAAGCGATAAAGAACGTGAAGTAAAAAACGGACACGACGGAACCTGGGTAGCGCATCCTGCTTTAGTTTCTGTAGCAAAAGATGTTTTTGATAAATATATGCCTTCCAAAAATCAGATCGATAAAAAATTTGAATATCACATCACCGAAAAAGATCTGCTTGAAGTTCCGAAAGGTGAAATCACCGAAAAAGGGGTCCGAAAGAACATCAACGTCGGAATTCTTTACATAGAATCCTGGTTAATGGGAACGGGAGCTGCAGCCATTTATAATTTAATGGAAGATGCGGCAACCGCAGAAATCTCCAGAACCCAGATCTGGCAATGGCTGAAAAATGATGCGGTTTTAAATGACGACCGCACTTTAACCAGAGAAATGATCCTTCAGTGGGAATTTGAAGAACTGGAAAGAATTGAAAAGTATGTGGGTGAAGAACGTTTCCGTAAAGGGAAATTCAATCTTGCCAAAGAACTTTTTAATGAGCTGATTTTCAGTGAGAAATTTGATGAATTTTTAACTCTGAAAGCGTATCCTTTTATTTGAGTGGGAGAGTAATGAGAGTGGGAGAGTTTTAGTGTTTAATGTGATTGCAATCATATATCATCAACTATCAATCATCAATCATCGATTATCTATCAACCGTCAACAAACAACAATTAACTAAACAAAAAAATAGTATGAAAACAAAACAAGAACAAATTCAGGAGATCGAAAAAGACTGGCTGGAAAACCCACGCTGGAAAGGAGTAAAACGTCCTTACACAGCGGAAGATGTTTTAAAACTTCGCGGGTCTTACAAACTGGATTATACCATTGCAACGGAAATGTCTAAAAAATTCTGGAATTTACTCAACACTCAGGATTTCGTTGCAGGGCTTGGCGCGTTAACCGGAAATCAGGCGGTTCAGGAAGTGGACGCAGGTTTGCAGGCAATTTATCTTTCCGGATGGCAGGTTGCAGCAGATGCCAATTTATCGGGAGAAATGTATCCGGATCAGTCATTATACCCCGCCAATTCAGTTCCTTCCGTAGTAAAGAAAATTAACAATGCTTTATTGAGAGCAGATCAGATCCAGTCTGTGAACGGAGGCGGAGAAAAAGAATATCTGGTTCCGATTATTGCCGATGCAGAAGCAGGTTTTGGCGGAAATTTAAATGCCTATGAACTGATGAAACAGATGATTGAAGCAGGAGCTGCGGCAGTGCATTTTGAAGACCAGCTTTCTTCTGCTAAAAAGTGCGGTCATTTGGGAGGTAAAGTTTTGGTTCCTACGCAGGAAGCCATCAATAAATTAATTTCTGCACGTTTGGCGGCGGATGTTTTGGGAGTTCCGAGTTTAATTATTGCAAGAACAGATGCAGATGCAGCAGATTTGCTGACTTCTGATATTGATGACAGAGATACAAAATTTGTAACAGGCGAAAGAACTTCAGAAGGTTTTTATGTCGTAAAAAACGGAGTGGAGCAGGGAATCGACAGGGGTTTATCTTACGCTCCTTATGCAGACCTGATCTGGATGGAAACCTCTAATCCGGATCTGGAACAGGCAAGAAAATTTGCAGAAGGCATTCATGCGAAATTTCCGGATAAAATGTTGGCGTACAACTGTTCTCCATCCTTCAACTGGGCAGCAAGGCTTTCTGTGGAAGAAATGCAGAATTTCCGTGAAGAACTGGCAAAATTAGGGTACAAATTCCAGTTTATTACTTTGGCAGGTTTCCATGCGTTAAATACAGCGATGTTCGAGCTGGCTTTAGCTTATAAAGAAAAAGGAATGGCAGGATATTCTGAATTGCAGGAGCGTGAGTTTGCGTTGCAGCAAAAAGGTTTCAGAGCAGTAAAACATCAGTCGTTTGTAGGAACTGGCTATTTTGATGAGGTACAGAATATTGTTACCAACGGCTCTTCCGCAACGGTTGCCATGAAAGATTCTACCGAGACCGCACAATTTCACTAAAAAGTTTCGTTTTAATTAAATTTAATTGTTAGAACCTTCTCGATTTTGGGAAGGTTTTGTTTTTTATGTGTTAATTTTGAATTTATATTTGAAGGAGATGAGTTTGATTTTTGAAAAACAGATACAGGTTACAGAGCAGCATATTGATGGAAATAATCATGTAAATAACGTTCAGTATGTGCATTGGGTGGAAGAAATTGCAGCAGCGCACTGGGATTTTGTAAAGCATAAAACAGAATATCCGAAAGATATCTGGATGCTTCTGGATCATCATATTCAATACAAAAAGCAGGTGTATCTTAATGACATCATTACTGTAAAAACCTATCCGAAAGCTCCTGAAGGAATTCGTCAGCCCAGAAAAGTGGAGTTTTACTGTAACGGGCAACTCGTTGTGGATTCTACCACATTATGGGTTTTGGTAGATGTCGAAACGCAGAAAATTAAAAGACTGGAAAGTGACTGGTTGGAAAAGCTAAAATGATTCCTTTACAATTTTTTGCAGGATTTCAAACTTTGTTTCTTCGATGGTTCCAGTGATTTCCTGAATATTTCCGTTTTTGTCAACCATAAAAGTCATTGGATTTCTCAGCAGTGTAAAGTAGGATTTCAGCTCCTGTCCGGAATCTGTAATGTGCTGAAAATTGAAAGGTTTTTTTGTTAAAAATTGATCCACTTTTTCTTTACTGTCATACGTAATGGCTATAAAATTGACTTTTTCTCCTGAAAGTTCTTTCAGTTTATTAAGATAGGGAAGCTCTTCAAGACAGGGTTCGCAGTGAGTTGACCAAAAATTGATAAAAGAGATTTTCCCCTTTAAATCATTGGAATTGAAATTTTTTCCTTCAGAATTTTTATAGTTTTCAATCGGAAAATGGGTTCCTATTTTATTTTCCAGATCGGGGTAAGTCCAAAACTGTCTCTTTTGAGCATTAAAGATTACACTGAAAAAGATTAATAATAAGATTATTGTTTTCATGATGAAGTAACGGTTCATCTTCAATATTATTTCATGAAGATTATTTTCTTGTACTCAAAGAACATGAACGGAACAAACCAAATTCCTTATCTTTGCAGGATGATACGTATTACAAAAATTTTTACATTCGAAACCGCTCACGTTTTATACAATTATGACGGGAAATGTAAAAATATGCACGGACATTCCTACAAGCTGTTTGTAACAGTGAAAGGAAGGCCTGTTAATGATTTGGAAAACCCTAAGAATGGGATGGTGGTGGATTTTGGTGATATTAAAAGTATCGTAAAGTCTGAAATTGTAGATGTCTGGGATCATGCGGTTCTCATCAACGGACTTTCGCCGCACAGAGAACTCGGGGAAGATCTTGAGGAAAAAGGGCATAAAGTAATCTACTGTACATTTCAGCCGACCTGCGAGAATATGTTATATGCCATCGCAGCAAAAATAAAATCGAAGCTTCCTGAAGGAATTTCTTTGGCTTATCTTAAACTTCATGAAACCGAAAACTCTTACGGAGAATGGTTTGCGGAAGATAATCAGTAATTTTTTTATTCAGAAAAACTCAGAACGGTGTTAAAAACAACCATTAATTTAGAACCCGGAAAAAAAGTATATTTCGCTTCAGACCAGCATTTCGGTGCACCGGATCCAAAGCAAAGTAAACTGCGCGAAGAGCGTTTTATCCGTTGGATGGACGAAATAAAGCATGATGCACAGGTTCTTTTTTTAATGGGAGATCTGTTTGATTTCTGGCACGAGTGGAAGCACGTAATTCCGAAAGGTTATGTTCGTGTTCTGGGAAAAATTGCCGAACTGAAAGACCGTGGAATCCATATTTATTTTTTTGTGGGAAACCATGACCTTTGGATGAAAGATTATCTTGAAGAAGAAATCGGATGCACGGTTTTCTATAAAAAGCAGTATTTTGAGATGGGCGGAAAGCAGTTTCTGCTGGCTCATGGCGACGGTTTGGGACCGGGAGATAAAGGATATAAAAGAATGAAAAAAGTCTTTACCAATCCTGTCGCGCAATGGTTCTTCAAATGGC
>NZ_JBBCQL010000224.1:0-7682 GCF_037149975.1 Chryseobacterium sp. VD8
TTTTCATTCTTTTAAACTTTCTCAGGAATTCCTGCTCAGGAGCAATATGTAAAACTTTATAATTTTTAATGAAAAAATCGGTTTCATTTTGCAGGTAAAGCCACATCTGACGGTGTCTTTCCAGACTTAAAGTTCCCGGCGACAAAGCGTTTTCGCGCTGGCTTCCGTATCCGTAAGGAAGAAATTTACGGTAAGATCTACCGTCAATCGGGTCAAAAAACGTATCGCCTTTAAAAAACTGATAAATAAGCGGTCGTGCCCAAATGCTCATTTTAATAAGCATCGGACGCGGAATTTTATTCAGTAAAAGTTTAGTTACTTTTTTCATTAAAAATCCAATTGGAACGCTTTTTCTTCATCGCTTACAATTCCCAAAGCTTCATAAATGTACTGGAATGTTGAAAGCAGCACCGGTTTTCCGTTGATTACCGCAACATCGTGTTCGAAGTGCGCAGAAGGCTGATTGTCTAAAGTTGTCACCGTCCATCCATCATTATGGAATTTCACTTTTTCAGTTCCCAGATTAATCATCGGTTCGATTGCAATCGTTAATCCGTCTTTAATTACTTTTCCGCTTCCCTGTCTTCCGTAATTCGGAACCTGCGGATCTTCATGCATCTGTCTTCCGACACCATGACCCACCAATTCTCTTACAACACCATATCCTTCTTTTTCACAGTGTGCCTGAATAGCGTGGGAAATATCCCCGATTCTTTTTCCTCTCACACACTGCTCAATTCCTTTATAGAGAGATTCTTTGGCTATTTTTAATAATTTTTTGGTTTCCGGCTTTACTTCTCCGATTTCGAAAGTATAGGCATGATCGCCTACGAAACCGTTCAGAACAGCACCACAGTCTACAGAAAGTACATCTCCTTCTTTAATTTCTTCTTTACTCGGAAAACCGTGAACCACCTGCTCATTCGGAGAAATACACAAAGAGTACGGAAATCCTCCATATCCTAAAAATGCAGGTTCTGCACCGTGATCCTTGATGAAATCGTGCGCTAATTTATCCAGATATAAAGTGGTAATCCCGGGTTTGATTTCTTTCGCCAACATTCCTAATGTTCTGGAAACCAAACGGGCACTTTCTTTCATAAGACGTAGTTCGTCTATTGTTTTTAATTGAATCATTGTTTTAATTTACCAATGTATTAGTATATTAATGTAACAATATCAATAATTGGTAAATTGATACATTATTAAATCGTTACATTTTAATTATCCTACCAGAATAATCCTTTTTTCTTTTCTTTTTTTAGTTTTGAATAGGCTAAAACCTCTTTTCCTTCCACACGGAATTCTATTCTTTCCTGAATAATATTGTAAATTTCGCCCCATCCCGGAAAACCTCCCAGATTTCGGTCATCTATAAACCAATCTGCATCCAGCTTTCTGGATTGTGTTTCCGGATCGAAAACTTCTCCTTCAAAACTTGAATTGACTGCATAAAATTCAATCCCGTTTTTTCTGCAGAATTCTACTGCTTCATCTAATGTTTTTCCGTGTCTGTATGTCCACAGAATCAATCTGAACCCCTCTGCCTGAAGTCTTCTAAGTGTCTCGAAAGCAAAAACCTTTGCCTTGCCGATTCCAGGGTACGCATCATCTACGATGGTTCCGTCGAAATCAACAGCAATTTTCTTATTATTCATCATTATATTTAAGATTTAGAATTGCAAAGATACAAAATAAAAAGAGTGCCAAAAATACTTAGCACTCTTACTTTATAATTTATCCAATTATAGAACTAACTTTTTACCCAACTGAACTGAAACTGAAGATCCGGCGTTGAAATTCTGTCTGTAATTTTCTGCAGCCTTGCAGGAAGTTTCATTAAATATTCCTGTGCTTTTTCAGCTTTTTCGTTTAGACCTTTTACGTGTTCAATCTTCCATTCATCCAGAAGGTCTTTCAGGATATTGATGTAATCCTGTCCTGTATATACCATGCATCTCTGTGCAGCATCCGAAAAATGTCCCCAAAGTTCTCCTGCTTTTTGTCCGGACTGTCTCATCATGTGAGCAGGCATTACGATTTTCTTACGCATCATATCTTCAAAAGCAAGAATCATTTCCGAAGGATCAATTTCTAAAATTTTTGCTACGAAATGTTTGTATGCTTTCGCGTGTCTCGCTTCATCTGCAGCAATCACACCGCACATTTTAGCCAATTTTCCGTTTCCGGACTGTTTTGCTAACGTTCCTACTCTTCTGTGGGAAATATTGGTTGCTGTTTCCTGAAAACTCGTGTATACGAAGTTTCTGTAAGGATCCATACTTGTTCCCAAATCGAAACCGTCATTAATAAGATATTGAGTAGTAACCTCAACTTCTCTCATATTTACTCTTCCGCACAAATAAAGATATTTGCTTAAAAGATCTCCGTGTCTGTTTTCTTCTGCAGTCCAGGCTCTCACCCAGTTTGCCCATCCGATTTCTTTCTGCTCCTGATCTACTCCTTCTACTCCCATTAACCAGGATTCGTAAGAAGGCAAAGCTTCTTCTGTGATGCAGTCACCAATCAGGGTTACGAAAAGATCATAAGGCATTTCACGTGCAAAAGTCTGAATTTCGTCTAAATCATGTTTAAAATCTTCGCTCGAGGGATCCGGAAGATAATCAGAGGGTTGCCAGATTTTCTCAATTGGCGTTAAAAATTTATTCAGAAAAGAACCTACTTCCTTTTCCAAAATTCCCATTACTTCTTTCCTTACAAGCTTTTGATACATTTTTAGAATTTAGATTAAACTACAAATTTAAAGTTTTATTTATTATTTAGGACATAATATTTTGTTAATTATTTCTGATATTAATCATAAAAAAATGCCGCTATATAAATAATAACGGCAATTTATCTTTAATATTTTTAAAACTTAAATAATATTTAAGAAACAAATGGTCTCTGATATTTTAATGAAACCTCCAGTATTTATTCTAGTTCACTAAAATATCTCCGGTCATTACTTCAGGAATTTCTACTCCCATTACTTTCAGGATTGTAGGGGCAACATCGCCTAGTTTTCCCGGTTTAAGATTCCACGTATGGTCTTTATCCATGACAATAAAAGGAACCAGATTGGTAGAATGCTGCGTATTCGGCGTTCCGTCCGGATTAATCATCACATCAGAATTTCCATGGTCTGCTAAAATGAATACCGCATAACCATGCTCGTAAGCTGTGGTTGCTACTTTTTCAATGCATTTATCTACCGTTTCAGCTGCTTTTACCGCTGCTGAAAAAACTCCGGTGTGTCCTACCATATCTGTATTTGCAAAATTCAGACAGATAAAATCTGCAGTTTCATTTTCCAGCTCGGGAACGATCGCATTGGTGATGTCGTATGCTGACATTTCCGGTTTTAAATCGTAGGTAGGAACATCTTTAGGGCTTGGACAAAGCAGTCTTTTTTCTCCTGTAAATTCGGCTTCTCTTCCTCCTGAAAAGAAAAATGTAACGTGAGGATATTTTTCTGTTTCTGCGATTCGGATCTGTGTTTTATGGTTTCTTTCTAAAATTTCACCCATCGTTTCGTGTAACACTTCTTCGTCGAAAACAACATGAACGTTCTGGAAAGTTTTGTCATAATTCGTTAAAGTCACATAATAAAGCGGCAGTTTTCTCATGAAAAACTCCGGGAAATCTTTCTGAGAAAGTACTTCCGTAATTTCACGGCCTCTGTCTGTACGGAAATTGAAGCAGATGACCACATCATTATCAACAATTTTAGCAACAGGAACCACATTTCCTGTCTGTGTGGAATCGATCATGATAATAGGCTTGATAAATTCATCCGTTACACTATTATCATACGATTTCTGAATTGAAGCTAAAGCATCTGTAGATTGTTCTCCCACTCCTTCTACCATCGCATCATAAGCCAGTTTTACGCGCTCCCATCTTTTATCACGATCCATTGCGTAATATCTTCCGACCACGGTTGCCAGTTTTCCCACTGTTTTTTCCATGTGATCCTGAAGTTCTTCGATAAATCCTTTTCCTGAAAGCGGATCGCAGTCGCGTCCGTCTGTAAAGGCATGAACGAAAACATTTTCATTCAGTCCGAATTCGTGGGCTGCCGTTAAAAGACCTTTTAAGTGGTTGATATGTGAATGTACTCCCCCGTTGGAAACTAAACCGATGAAATGTACTTTTTTATTTTCTTTTTTAGCATAATCAAAAGCATCCTGAATCACTTTCTGCTGTCCTAAAGAACCGTTCTCAACCGCCATATTCAGTTTAACCAGATTTTGGTAAACCACTCTTCCCGCTCCTAAATTCATGTGTCCTACTTCAGAATTTCCCATTTGTCCGGCAGGAAGTCCAACCGCCAGACCACTCGCTTCAAGCGTTGTATGTGGAAAATTTTTAAGGCAGTTATCTATAAAAGGTGTGTTTGCTTTATCTATAGCTGAAACATCAGGATTCATTCCCAGTCCCCATCCGTCAAGGATCGCTAATATTGCTTTTTTCGACATTTTGTATAAACTTTTGTATTACAAATTTATTTATTTTGAAATGAATGGAAGAATGGACGTACTTAAATTTTGTTTAAAATTTGTTTTTGGTACAAACGTATTTTCAATTTTGGTTAATTGCAATGGCGCAAAGAATTTTTAAATAGGCTGTTATATTTATTTTATCTTTGATAAAATTTTACACTGTAAAACCTGTTGAAAATCTTTGATTTTCCTGCGCTTCAGAGCACCGTACACATGAAAATCCTTTTTGCTTTTGCGTTTAATTAGAAAAAGTAAATATTTTATTAATTTTGCTTTATGGATTTAAGAGATCAATTGAAAAACCTTTTTCCTGATCATGAAGAACAGGATTTTGAGATGCCTGAAGAACAGTTCAAGCAAAAAGAACCTTTGGTGTGCAAATTTGAAAAAAAAGGAAGAAACGGAAAGCCTGTAACAATTGTTGAAGGCTGGGAAGGAAGCGAGGAAGAACTTAAAAACATTTCAAAAAAGATAAAAACCACACTGGGAATCGGCGGTTCTGAAAAGGATGGAACGATCATCATTCAGGGAGACAACCGTGATAAGATTATGAATATCCTTAAAGAAATGGGCTATAAAACGAAAAGAGTTGGCGGATAGTTTTTAATTTTAAATTCTTCAAACGCTATGACCGTGAAAGTTTTTTAATCTTACCTGAAAATATTTTCGTTCGCAATGGCGTTTCACTCAGCAAATGATAGCAGAGGCATTGCAAATTTTTGCATTAGAATAATTTTTATTTTTTAAAAATAATTCTGTGTTTGTGGCATCATAGCTTTTAGCTTTTCAATGGTTGCTTTTTCCATTGGATTTCCTGTTAATATTAATGTTTTAAGATTTTTCAGTTGAGGAATGTTAATTAAATGAATTTTATGTTAAATCGGGACTTATAAGAATCAAAAAAAGCCATATAAAATATGACTTTTAATTGTATTCAATTGGGTTAGGTTTTTAAGACAGGCTGTACCATTTTTTGAACAGGCTGTCGTAATCTTTCTGGTCAGATTTTGTCTTAATTAACGCAGCAAGCTGAGACATCTGTGTTTCTGCATCTGCTTTTCGCTTGTTGTAAATTAAAAAGTCGCAGTAGTTCCACATATTGGTATAGTATGGTTTTATACTGATGCTTTTCTGATAATTTGCTTCCGCTGCTACAATATCTTTATTCATAAAATGACATGATGCTAACTGATCGTACAGAAAAGCTTCATCCTGCTGATCCCAGCTTTGGCTGAGCGCTTCATTATAAACATCAATCGCTTTCTGATATTCTCCTTTCATTAAAAATTTCCCGCCGCGGTTGATAAATTCATTGGTTCTGTTGCTGATATCCGGTCCGGAATTATCATCACTATAAACAACGCCAATTTCACCCGACATTGCCGCTTTTTTCAAAAACTCCGCCAGTTTTTCATCAGATTCTGTATTTTCGAAGAAATCATTGATTGGTTTCAGCAGATATTCCTCAATCTGAATCGTTCCCGTAGCTTCATTCAGTCGCTTGTATAATTTAGCGGTTAATTTATCGGCTTTAACGTTCATCTCGTTTAAAATTTCTGTTAAAAGATCTAAAACAGCTAACACATGAGTTCTGTATTCTAGGGTTACTTTATCTCCGAATGGAAGAACAAAAGCTTCTCTTAATTCTTTTAAAGCGGCATTGTAATCGCCATTAGTATACAGTTTTCTGGCATTGATTAATTTTCCGGGAGCGTTTTTTAAACTTTTACGGCTGGAAATTACCGTGTAAATAATAAGCACAGCAAGAATCGCTGCAAAAATGATAACGTACTTCATAAATTTAAGTTTTTAAGGTAAATAGTTTATTAATCGTATTATTTTTAGCCTGAATAATCTGCTCTGCTATACAGATATTGATAAGACTAATTTTTATACTTTTTATTATCGGCGCAATATAGTCATTTTAATAAAAGTTTACCCATAAATTTTATTAATGTGGTACTTAACTATTGAATATTTCATTGATCATTAACTATTTTCTGCTTGTATCCGTAAGAGAATTTAAAAATGCAATAATTTGTTTAATCTCTGTTTGGGTTAAATTCAACTTATCCGAAGCCAGCGTCTGATTTTTCACCTTTAAACCAAGACCTTCTCCTCCCCCTTCATTGTAAAAATCCATAACTTCTTCCAGAGTATTGAAAGCCCCGTTGTGAAAATAAGGTTTCGTTAGAGCTGCATTTCTTACCGTTACTGTTTTGAAAGAATTTTCATAGATCCATGAATTTTCCTTTTTCACAGGACTGTTGATTCTTCCCTGATCTTCTGTCGAATGTTTTAAAATATGTATTTTTTGCGAGATAATTAATTCCTTCCTTTAAAATGGCATCGGCTTTCTGAATATTATAATTTTTAAAGTAAGGATCATCATAAAGATATTTTTGCATCCCTGAAATAGCATGAGCAGAAAAAGGATCGCAGCAAAGGGATAAAATCTCATGAAATTTTTTGCGCAAATCTATTAACAGCGCAGAATTCGGACGTTACCACAATTTTAAATCTGAATTAAATAATGTTTACATCTCAGTTCGGGTATTTTTTATTAATTTTAAACCCCGAAATCAAATTCATTACTAAAAGTCAATTTCCAATATTGACATTCTGAAAATAATGATGAGGATCTTGGGAGAGGATTTTTAAAGATTGACAAAAATCAATCACAATTTCAATGTATTAAACTATAAAAACGAATTTATGCTGAATAAACTTGCTGCTTCAGAACTTGTTCTGAACGAAGACGGAAGTGTTTATCACCTGAACCTTTTACCGGAAGATATTGCCGAAAAAATTATTCTTGTAGGCGATCCTGACCGCGTTGCGAAGGTTTCAAAATATTTTGACAAAGTAGAAGTTAAAAAGAATAAAAGAGAATTTTACACGCATACAGGAACGCTGAGAGGCGAAAGAATCACCGTAATGTCTACCGGAATCGGGACGGAGAATATTGACATTGTGATGAACGAGCTTGATGCGCTGGTAAATATCGATCTTAAAAATAAAGAATTTAAAGCGGAACATTCTGCTTTACAATTATTCAGAATGGGAACCTGCGGAAGCGTAAATCCTGATGTTCAGGTGGATAATATGCTGGTTACTCAAAATGTTGTAGGATTGGACGGTCTGATGCATTTTTATCAGGATTATGCGTTTGAAAAT
>NZ_JBBCQL010000225.1:0-7665 GCF_037149975.1 Chryseobacterium sp. VD8
ATTTTGATCTGATGGGAGAATACTACTTTTCAAATGTGGGAATTCTGAGTGGGGGAGTATTCTATAAATCTATTACAGACCCGATTTTTCAGGATTCTTTCATCGGAAACTACAACGGAATAAACGGAGTACAGTTCACCGCACCAAATAACGGAAAAGCAGCTTCACTAAGCGGAATCGAATTGGGCATCAACAGAAGATTCGATTTTTTACCCGGCTTCCTGCAATATTTCGGAACACAGCTTAACGCCACTTTCATGGATTCTGAAATGGTAAAACCAGGCGGAAGGAAAGTAAAACTTCCTTATCAGGCAAAAGAATTATACAATGTTCAGTTGTTTTTCGAGAAAAAAGGATTCAATGCAAGACTGGCGTACAATTACAAAGGAAAATATGCTGTTGAATATGCAGAAGATGATATCAATGATTCTTATTACGGCAAATACAGCAGTCTGGATTTCGGAGGTTCCTATCAGTTTACCAAACATATTCTTTTGTACGCGGATGTGAATAATATCCTGAACAAACCCCTTATTTACCATTTCGGAAAAGACGAAACCCGACCGGAACAGGTTGAATATTATGGCGTAAGATGCAATTTGGGAATAAAATTTAATTTCTAACCGGATCATCATGATAAAAGCGGTCAATAAAAAAACAGCAGTGACCCTGAAAGCGGCTTTCGCGGCATTTGGAGTGTACTTTTGCATGTACGGTTTCCGGAAACCTTTTACGGTTGCCTCTTTCGATGGACTTTCTTATTTCGGGATCGATTATAAAGTTTTGATAATCATTGCGCAGGTTATAGGATATTTTATCTCAAAATTTCTTGGAATTAAGTTTATTTCAGAATTAAAGCCGGAAAAAAGGATCTTCTATTTATTCATCTTTATTGCAGTTGCAGAGCTTGCTTTGCTGGGTTTTGCCGTCATTCCCGCTCCATACAATATTCTTTGTATGTTCATTAACGGGATTCCGCTCGGGATGATCTGGGGAATCGTTTTTTCTTATATTGAAGGAAGAAAGACAACGGAAATCATCGGTTTGTTTTTGTGTTCGAGTTTTGTGGTTTCTTCAGGATTTACAAAATCTGCGGGGAAATTTTTAATGGATACTTTCCATATTTCAGAATTCTGGATGCCTTTTTCGGCAGGATTGCTATTCATCATTCCGTTGCTCATATTCGGACTGATGCTGGAAAAACTTCCGCAGCCTACGGAAGAAGACATTTTGTTAAAAAACAAAAGAGAGCCGCTTAATAAAGCAGAAAGAAAAAAAATCATTCAGCAGTTTCTGGTTCCGATGGTCTGCATTACATTGTTGTACGTAAGTCTTACGGTTTTAAGGGACTTCAGAGATAATTTCAACCGTGAGATCTGGGATAATCTGCACATCAGATTCAGCAGCTCTATCTTTACCTTAACGGAAATTCCGATTGCTGTTATGGTGCTTCTAATCTTAGGGTTCATGGTGAAGATAAAAAACAACAGAAAAGCTTTTGCCTGGTATCATTATCTTCTTTTTGGAGGGATTTTAATCGTAGGTTTTTCAACTTTTTTATTTGAAATCAAAATTATATCGCCTTTTTTATGGATGGTTCTTTCAGGTTTCGGAATGTACCTCTGTTATATCCCGTTCAACGGAATTTATTTCGACAGGATGATTGCTGCTTTCAATATCAAAGGAAATGTAGGATTTCTGATCTATCTCGTAGATTCTTTCGGGTATCTGGGAAGTGTTCTGATTCTGCTTTACAAAAATTTCGGCTCACCGCAGACTTCATGGCTGAATTTTTATATCCGGCTGAACTATATTATCGTAACCATTGTGCTGGTTTCTTCCTTCATCGCATTGGTTGCATTCAGAAGAAAATCAGGAAAAAATGAAATCAATAAAAAACCATACATCAGTTTCGATCCTTCGAAAAGTATATAAATTATAGTAAAAATGACAACAAAATTCGATTTAATCGTTGTAGGAGGAGGCATTTTAGGAACTTTTCATGCGTATCATGCGCTGAAAAAAGGACTTAGAGTAGCTTTAATAGAGAAAAATTCGGTTCCTCAAGGCGCAACGGTAAGAAATTTCGGGCAGGTTGTTCCTTCCGGAATGAACCTCAAATGGCAGAACTTCGGAAGAGAAAGTCTGGCAATTTATAATGAACTTCAGCAGCATACCGATTTAACGATACGAAAAAACGGCACGGTCTATATCGCATCCAATGACGAAGAACTTCAGCTGATTAATGAGCTGCATGAAATCAATAAAAATAATGATTATGAATCTGTTCTTCTGTCAAAAAGCGAATGCATCAGCAAATTTGATGGACTCCGTTCAGATTACTGCAAAGGCGGATTGTTTTTCCCTCAGGAATTATCGGTAGACTCGGCTGAAATGATTGTAAAACTTCACAGGTTCTTACAAGAAAAACTTAAGCTGGAAATTTTCTACAACACGACCATTGTTGAAACCCATGAAAATGACGGAGAATGTATTGCCATTACTGCTGCAGGAACAGCACTGAATGCCTCAAAAATAATCATCTGCGGCGGACATGAATTTAAAACGTTATATCCCGAAGTTTTTAACGAAAGTGATCTTGAGGTAAGCAAACTGCAGATGCTTCAGACAAAGCCACAGGGAATTTATGCGCTTCAGGGAAATATTCTCACCGGACTTTCCATCAGAAGGTATGAAGCCTTTGAAGAATGTCCGTCTTTCAAAAAAATCAAGTCACTGGAAGATCCGAATTCCTTTGAGAAAAAATACGGAGTCCATATTTTATTCAAACAGGCTTTGGACGGTTCGGTTATTTTAGGAGATTCCCATGAATATGCAGATGCGAAAAATGCAGATGATCTAGGATTTGATCTGAATATGGAAATTGATGAATTCATGATTAGTGAAGCAAAGAAAATCATAGATCTTCCGACTTACGAGATTCAGAGAAGATGGTTTGGCGTGTATTCCCAGTGCAAAACAAAAGATATTTTCGAGTACAGTCCTTCTCCCAACATTCATATTGTAACGGGAATCGGAGGAAAGGGAATGACGGGAAGCGGAGGCTTTTCAAAATTTAATATAGATAAAATTTACACATAAAATTAAATGAAGAATATAGAATTACTGGTTCTAGATATGGCTGGAACCACCATTGATGAAGATAATGTGGTATATAAAACGTTAATGACTGCCGTGAATGATTACGGATACAGCGTTTCTCTGGAAAAAGTTTTATTAAGCTGCGCCGGAATGGAAAAACTGGAAGCGATCAGCAGTCTGTTAAAAGAAATAGGCGGAAATGAAGAAGATGCGGCTGCCATTTTTGAAAGCTTTTCGGATCAGCTGAAAACAGCGTATCAGAATTTAGAGGTAAAACCGATTAACGGCGTTGAAAATTTCCTCATCAAGATGAGAACTCAGGATAAAAAGATTGTTTTAAATACAGGCTATACTTCCGAAATTGCCCTGCAGCTTTTGGAAAAACTGGGCTGGAAAGAAAATGCGCACTTTGATGCTTTAATTACAGCCGATGACGTTTCGGAAAGCCGGCCAAGTCCGGAAATGATTCTTCTGGCTATGAAAAAATTCAATATTCATGAACCTGAAAAAGTTTTAAAAGCAGGTGATTCCGTCATTGATATCGAAGAAGGCAAAAATGCAGGATGCGGAGTTACGGTAGCTGTTCTTTCCGGAGCGCAGAGCAAGGCTGAACTTGAAAAATCCAATCCCGATTATATTTTTAACACGATTTCTGAGGCTGAACGATTTTTTTACTAATTCGTTCAAATTACGCTTATCCCAATTCAGCCTCTTTTTTATTTCTGAACATCGGTTTCGTGAAATCAGGAAATCAACTTTGTCAAAGTTTTAAACTTTGACAAAGTTCCAAACATCCCTTTTTTAAATTACTCAATCAACCTAAAGTTTGTAAAATCTTAAAATTCAAAACCCACTTATTATTATGAAAGCAAAACTATTTTCAATGGCAGTCGTAATGAGCTGTTTTCTCGGAGCTCAGACGAAGAAAGTTCTTTTCATCGGGATCGACGGTTGTCGGGCGGATGTTATGATGTCTTCCGGTACGCCGAACATTCATGCACTGGCAAATCAGTCAGTTTATTCTTTAGACGGACTCTGTGCAGCAATTACTTTGAGCGGAAACGGCTGGAGTACCATGCTTACAGGAGTCTGGCATACGAAACACAATGTGCAGGACAATAATTTTACCAGTCCGAATTATGCAAATTACCCTGACTTTTTAACGAGAGCAGAAGCGTATAATCCCAATTTAAGAACCATTTCTCTAGCTCATTGGGCTCCGGTTAATAATACCATTGTTCAGAACGCGGATGTAAAGACTAATTTCACAACAGATCTCGCAGTGAAAAATGCGGCTGTAAATGCTTTGCAAAACGATAATCCTGATATTTTGTTTATTGATTTTGATGATGTGGATCACGCCGGACATTCTTATGGCTTTTCGTCTTCTGTGCCGCAGTATGTTTCTGCCATACAAACTATTGATACATACATCGGAGAAATTGTAAACGCCATGAAAAGCCGATCAACGTACAGTAATGAAGACTGGCTGGTTGTTTTAACCACGGATCACGGCGCGGTAGATAACGGGCATGGAGGCGGAAATCTTTCGGAAAGGAATATTTTTACCATCTACTCTAATCCTAATTTTACTCCTCAGCAAATCAGCAGAACCATTTCAGAATCTCCTAAAACGTTCAATCAGCTCAATCTTCCGGCAGGAACGTATGCAAAACCTGCGAATCAGACTCCATTTAATTTTGGAACAACTCAGGATTTTACAATTGAATTCTGGGTGAAACCCAATGTTGCTTACACCAGTGATCCTGTAATGATGAGTAATAAAAACTGGGCAAACGGAAAGAACAAAGGTTTTGTAATTTCAGGATATTCCGGACAGACTTTTAAAATGAATATTGGTGACGGAACCAACAGGATTGATCTTGTAGGCGGAAAAATGGAACTTAATACATGGAAGCATATTGCCGTAAGTTTCGACAGAGACGGACTTGTAACGATGTATGAAGATGGCGTTCCCGTAACTTTTGCAAAAATGAACACCATTGGAAATATTGATTCGGGACTCCCGTTTACGATCAATCAGGATGGGACAAACACCTACAGTCCAACGCTTGCAGCTTCTTATAGAGACATCAGAGTGTGGAAATCTGCTCTTCCGAACGAGGTTATCGTGAATTGGGCAAATCAGGATATTACGGCTTCACATCCTTATTATTCTCAATTGGTTGCCAACTGGAAATGTGATGAGGTTTCGGGAAATACACTGGCGGATTCTGGTCCGAATGCAAACACCGTTACGATTACCGGATCTCCTGCCAGAAAT
This sequence comes from Chryseobacterium sp. VD8, assembly GCF_037149975.1. NCBI lineage: Bacteria > Pseudomonadati > Bacteroidota > Flavobacteriia > Flavobacteriales > Weeksellaceae > Chryseobacterium > Chryseobacterium sp. VD8. Next base: position 5,387 of record NZ_JBBCQL010000225.1, read on the forward strand.
CTGAACACGGTTACTAATTTTAAAATTTATAATTATTTATCGACAACCCGGGAAACGGATCATTTGCCGACTGTATTGAACTGGCTTTGTATTCCCGTTCAGCCATCTTGGGGAATTGATGGGATCAACAGAATTCCGCTATGCGCCAACGGAATTTTATCTGCCTCAGAAACAGAGATTACAGCAAGTGATTTTATGATTTATCCCAATCCTTCGAATCAGGAGGTAAATATACAATTCAAATCAAAGGAAAAAGAAATGAAGCTGGAAATTATGGATGCAAGAGGATCATTGGTTTTATCAAAAAATGTGAATTCCTACAACGATGATTAACATGAAAAATTAAATGTCAGTCATTTCCCGAATGGAATTTATCACATAAAAATAACAGGAAGAGGAAAGTCACTTACAAAAACATTGATAAAGCAATAGAACAGAGATAATTTTTTAGAGAAGGCTTCCGTTTTTATACCGGAAGTTTTCTTTTTATCTGAAAACTTCAGCTTTATATTTTAGAATAACTATAAATTGCTGGATTAAAATGATGTAATTCAGTGGTTTGCGGATGTATGTAAATGTTTTGGTTAAAAATAAAAACTTCTCGGAACTATTTTTGTATCCATAGATTCATAATCACAAAAAATATCTATTATGAATACCAAAAGACTTTCCGATTCCATTGAAAAAGCATTAAGCGACCAGATGAACAAAGAAATTCACGCTTCACACACCTTTTTATCATACGGAATCTGGGCAGACGATAAAGGATATCAGGGAATTGCCAATTTCTTGTACAGACACGCTCAGGAAGAAAGAAATCACTCCATTAAATTCATGGAATATGTATTAAACAGAGGCGGAAAGCCAAAGGTAGATGCAATTCCTGCTCCTCCGGCAGATCCGGAATCGCTTACTGATTGTTTTGAAGGGGTTTTCAAACATGAAGTAAATAACACCACTGCCATTTATAAAATTGTAGATATGGCTCTTGAAGAAAAAGACTGGGCAACGTGGAACTTTATGCAGTGGTTTGTGCAGGAGCAGATTGAAGAAGAAACACTGGCGCAGAATCTGATGGATAAATTGAAAATTGCAGGTGGAGACAGAGCTACGGATGAATCTTTATTTACTTTGGATAAAACCTTGCAGGAAACTCCGGACGATGCCCCTTTGGCGCAGGAAGCGACGGGAGATAATCCTTAATAATCTTTTTTGAAATTAAATTATTGAAATCCGTCATATTGGTGACGGATTTTTAGTATTGTTTTATTTCTATAGTAAATTTTTAACTTAATAATTCATTATGTAGAGAATATTATTATATTTGTCTGAATTACAAATAAAAATTACTATGAAAAATTTGAAAAAAATTTCAAGAGAGCAGCTGAAGCAGGTAAAAGGAGCAGGACCCAATGTTCCGGCTTGTCCTGTAGGACATTTATGGAGATGTGAAGCCATTGGTGTTTGCGATGAGGTGTTCGATCAGTGGGATTGTCTTTGCGGATGCTATCCTGTAGATCCTATTCATCCAACTCTTCCTTTCCCAAGATAATTGAAACATATCTTTAACAAAATGTCCCCGAAGCTTAATGTTTCGGGGATAATTTATTTCTGGAAAGGAAAATAGCTTAGAATTTAAAAATAGACAGGGTGGAGGAATTATGCTTTTAAATCACTATCTTTGCACGCTGAAAGTTCAGATCGGAAATAACCTCCAATTTGAATATTAATTTTAACCTTAGAATTTTACAATATGAAACCGAAAGGTTACATAGCATTATAAATAAAATAAAAATTTCGTTATGAAATGTGGAATCGTAGGCTTACCGAATGTAGGTAAATCAACTCTTTTTAACTGTCTGAGCAACGCAAAAGCACAGTCGGCAAACTATCCTTTCTGTACCATCGAACCGAATTTGGGAACTGTTTCAGTACCGGATCACCGATTATTTGAGCTGGAAAAAATAGTAAAACCTGAGAGAGTTTTACCCGCAGTGGTAGAGATTGTAGACATCGCAGGACTTGTAAAAGGAGCAAGCAAAGGAGAAGGTTTGGGAAACCAGTTCCTTGCCAATATCCGCGAATGTGAGGCAATTATCCATGTTTTGAGATGTTTTGATAACGGAAATATTGTTCACGTAGAAGGTTCAGTAGATCCGTTAAGAGAAAAAGAAATCATTGATATCGAACTTCAGCTGAAAGATCTGGAAACGGTAGGAAAAGCAGTTGAAAAAGCTAAAAAGTTCATCAAATCCGGTAAAAAAGAAGATGTTTTGGCA
>NZ_JBBCQL010000226.1:0-7633 GCF_037149975.1 Chryseobacterium sp. VD8
CCAAAATTCCTAAATAATATGAATTTTAAAACTAAAATAGTTATGATTTTATTATCCTCTTTATTACTTACGAATTGTAAGGAGGAAATGAAAAAATGTGTAAGTCAATCTACCGATATTAATGTAAAACTATATAATGATTTAACAGATCAGTTGATACCTTATTTTTTTAGAGAAGATTATTTAGGTAAAAAAAAATATTTTGATAGTTTAAGAGTTCATAATGAGGATTTATATATCGAAGAGAAGACAAAAGCCCACAACGAAATTTTTAATCATCCTGAAAAATATTGCAATTTGTATATAGATTCTACTAAAAATAAAAATACAGATTTTGTTACAGGTAGTAAAAATTTTATTACAGGTCATCCCGAAGCTCCTATAAATTATATAAAAAGTAGGAAGGAACTTTTAAAAGAATTTTCCAATAATACAGATATTATTAAAAAATTAAGTACACGAAGTTCTATAAAAGCAAATCAATTTAATTTGTGTACCGCAAAAGTACTGGATCTGGCAGAGTATGATAAACATACAAATGAATGTGAGATAGGAGTAGTATATTTTTCAGAGATTGTATTTGATCCTTCTAAAAAAAGAGCATTAGTTTTTGTTGACCATCATATAAAAAAAGATTATTACGGTAGAAATGCTGTATTTAAACTAAAATTACATGATAATTATTGGGAAATAGAAGATTATACGATATTGTCAACTTCCTAATTCTCGATAGCGCGGATTTGTAATCCGTGCCTGTAATATCAACAAAAACACCCGATAGCGCGGATTTGAAATCCGTGCTGTACTTCCAAGCTCAAAAATGCTTTGGTTATATCCCATTTCTTCATAAAATCCTATACAAATTCTTCTCTTTCTATGGAAGATTTCCTGATTTCCGGAACAGTAACTTTATGGGACGTAAATCATTTTTTCGCATTCGTATAAAACGAATAATAATAAAAAACAGGATACCTTTCAAAAGTTTCTGATTTACCCATGGTGTACGCATCATGCTCATATATATTTGAAAAATCAAGGATAAGAGATTTCTTTTCCAGGAAATTGAAGATGAACTTTATTAAACTGCTTACAGCAGTTTCCGTCTCATAAGTAAATAAAAGTTGTTTTCCGTCAGCGCTGTATACTTTCTTATTATAGACTCTCGCATTCAGTTTTTTATCCACACCCGTATCATTAGATTTTACCTTGTACATCAATGTTTCCTTACCATTCTTCATAATGTATACATCTGCATTTTTATAACTATTATCATACTTAAAAACAACAGCTTCATTGATTTTCATAATCATATCTGTGAATTTTTCTTCATTAGGGATCGACTGGGTTTCTGTGCCTGCGGGCATTTCGATAGGTCCTGATTTTGAAGCTGCTGCCGGTTTCTTTTTTTGTGCATTTATAGTAATCCCGAAGAATACCATTGCAGTTACAACTGAAATAAATTTGAAAATTTTCATGGAATATTTTTTTGCAATGTTATGTAAAAATTTAGAATAAATGCCCACCGGATTGATAATAATTAAAGGTTACGGCTTTCCGTAAGCTTTATTTGTTACTTAAAAATATATTTGTATTTACAATTTTATCAAGATTATTAATATATTAGAAAAAAATAATACCCATGAAAATAGAGTCTATATCCATAAAGAATTTTAGGCTACTCAAAGATTTTAAAATAGATTTGGAAAAGTCCCTTTCCTTAGTTTTAGGAAAAAACAACACTGGGAAAACATCACTTTTAACTTGTTTAGACAAATTCATTAACAATTCAGATAAGAAAAAGATTGTTTCTGAAGATTTCAATCTTGACTACAAAAAAGAAATTGAAAAACTAATTTCTGAAACTATCGAACTTGATGAAGAAGATTTTAATAAAGATATTCACGGTATAAAATTAAGGCTCGTGATTTCTTATGAAGAAGGAGAAAACACTTGTAATATTTCAGATTTGATGATGGATTTAGATCCTGATCATAATAAAATTATTTTAGGCTACGAGTATTATTTAAATTATGATCACTATAAAGATTTTCGAAAAGAGTATAAATCTTTTGTACTTGCAGAAACCAAAAAAGTAAAAGAATCTGAAGAGAAAGAAAAAGATAAACCCGAAGAAGAAGAAAGAAAAAAATATATTCCAAAAAACTTTGATTATTTTTTTAAACTAAATGCAGAAAAATTCTTTAAATATAGATGGAAAAGTATTAATTATAATTATGAACTTTCAGTAATTGATGAAAGTAATTTTAATGATTTAGAACAATATAAAACAAAAAGTAACTTAAGTAATATTATTAATTTCAAATATATCAGTGCAAAAAGAAGTGTTACAAATAAAGAAAATGAAAAAACTTTATCTACGCAAACATCTGAAATATATGAGAGAAGTGAGAAAAATGATGAAGATGAAAAGAAAATTGAAGAATTTAAATCAGTAATTGAAGATACTGACGAAATTTTAGGAAATGTATACGAAGCCTTATTTAGCGATATTACTGAAAAAGTAAGTTTATTTGGAGGAATAAGAAAAGATGAGTCTATAATAAAAGTAATTTCCACTTTACAACGAAAAGAACTCTTAAAAGGAAATACAACTGTTATATACAAGCACAGTAATGATTCCGAATTCCCAGAACATTATAATGGTTTGGGTTATATGAATCTTATAAGTATGATTTTTGAGATTGAAATTTTAGTAAGTGAATTCAAAAGAGGAAAAGATGAAACTCCAGCTGATATTAATTTACTTTTTATTGAGGAACCAGAAGCCCATACTCATCCACAAATGCAATATGTTTTTATCAAAAATATTACTGAACTTTTAAAGAACGGGATTGTTCTTCAAAAGGATGCAAGTGGAAAGATTATAAAAAGCCAACCTTTCCAGTATATCATTAGTACACATTCATCTCATATAGTAGCTAATTGTCAAGAATTTAACTCTATAAAATATCTAAAAAAAGAATCTATTAATGACATTAAAGCAAAAAACATAAAAGATTTAGAAAAAGAATATACTGATGCAGGGGAAGAAAAAAATTATCGTTTTTTAAAACAGTATTTAACACTTAATAGAGCAGAATTATTTTTTGCTGATAAAGCTATTTTTATTGAAGGCGATACAGAAAGAATTCTATTACCAGCAATTATGAAAAAATTAGACTTAGAAGTTGAATTAGATACAAATGAACTTCCTTTATTATCGCAAAACATATCTGTTATAGAGGTTGGTAATTATGCAAATATTTTTGAAAAACTAATAAGCTTTGTTGGATTAAAATCTTTAATAATTACAGATTTAGACTCTGTAAAAAAAGATTTTATACGAAATAGCGATGGAACTATTAAAAAAACGAAAAATGACAGAGAAAGAAAGTCCGATTTTAGTTGTAGAGTTTCTGAAGCAGAAAAAACAAGCAATCCTACTTTGCTTTTCTTTTATCCGTCAGATTCAATTTCTTTTCAAAATATTTTGCAAAAAAGTTTTGAAGAAAAGAGATTTTCCAAAAATCCAATATGGCAAGAACAAGCTGATGGATATTTACAAATTATTATGCAGACAGAAGAAGAAGGATATTGTGCAAGAAGTTTTGAAGATAGTTTTTTTCATTTATCACAAAACAAAACTTTCATAAAAGATAACAGAAGTAAATTTATTGGTCTTAAAAATCTTAAATATTTTTATGATAATTCAAAAGATGCATACTTTTTAGCAGAAAAATGTGTAGATAGCAAAGGGTCTTTTGCAATTGATATATTGAGATGTACCAACGAGACATATTCTAACTGGCAAATTCCAGCTTATATTAAAGAAGGATTATTATGGTTAAGGAAAGACTAGACATACAAGATCAGCCAGAAGTATTATCAATTTTTGAACATATTGATAATGGGCACAATTTTTTGTTAAGTGGTGGAGCAGGGAGTGGTAAAACATATTCTTTAGTTTCTGTAATTAGACAAGTGATTAAAGAAAATCCTACAATTAAAATTGCTTGTATGACGTATACAAATTCAGCAGTAAAAGAAATTGAGGATCGTGTAAACCACAAGAATCTGAAAGTATCTACAATTCACGATTTCCTTTGGGATAACATTAAAAACTTTCAACCAGAATTAAAGTCAACTTTAATACAATTAGCAAAGGAAGATGGTATAACAGGTATTGTTTTAAATAATCCAGAAGAAGTTTTATCGGGAGATATTAAAATTCAATACAAAGAATATATCAGATTGAGAGAAGGAATAATTTCTCACGATGAAGTGTTAACTCTTTCTGAACATATGTTTGCAAAGTATCCTAAGTTATGTGATATTTTAAAGGATAAGTTTAAATTCATATTCATTGATGAGTATCAGGATACTAATGAACAAGTAATTAGAATATTTTTAGATCATCTACGAGTATCTAAAAAAGAATCTATAATAGGTTTATTTGGAGATGCAATGCAATCTATCTACGATGATGGGATTGGTAACATAAATTCTTATTTGGAAGAAAATTACGTAAAAGAAGTTGTTAAAAATCAAAACAGAAGAAATCCAAAAAAGATTTACGAACTAGCTAACAAACTCCGTACGGATAGTGTTAAACAGGAACACTCTTCTGATTTAAGAGCTCCTAACATTTTACCAGATGGAAATGTAAAAGATGGTAATATTTTATTTTTATATTCCTTAGAAAAAGATAATGAAAAAATAAAGGATTATTTAAAAAAACTTGATCAAGGCTGGGACTTTGATAATGCTAAAACAACTAAAGAATTAAATCTAACTCATAACTTAATATCTGCACAAGCTGGATTTTCAACATTAATGGAAATTTATGGAAAAGACAGAATAATTGAATACAAAAACAAAATACTAAAAGAACTAAAGGAAAAAACAGATATTACAATAGAAGATAGTGACACTTTTGGAAATGTGATAGAAAAGATACAGACAAGCAAGACACCTGCTATTACACAATTCATAGATTCTAATCCATTATTATACGAAAAAGCAAAAAAATATCCTTTCGAAATTTTTAAGAAAATTTATATTGATACCGACATTCTAACTGATGATAAAAAACAAAACGAAAATGAAGAAAACACTAAAGGTTCAAAAAGAGATAATTTAGTAAAGCATTTGTTCAAAATCCAAGATATCTTAAGATTTTATGTAGATAAAAATTTCCCTGAGTTTTTTAGAGTTATGAAGAGAAATGGAATTTGTATTACTACAATTGAGGACAAACGAAAATTTAAAAGAAACATTGAAAATTTGTTAACTAATCAAAACACCACAATTGGTGAAGTAATAAATAAAGCTGATGAGTTAGAAATTGTAAAAAAAGATGATAAAATAATTGAATTTATCACGTCTTCAGAATATATTTATGATAGATTAAAAGAAGTTTCATACCAAGAATTCATTAAATTATATAATTATTTGGAAGGTTTAACTCCTTTCTCTACCCAGCATAAAACCAAAGGGAATGAGTTTGACAACGTCTTAGTAATTTTAGATAATGGAAATTGGGCTAAATACAATTTCAATTATTTATTTACCAATAGAACAGATAAAGCGAGTGTTTTAGAAAGGACACAAAAATTATTCTATGTATGTTGTACTCGTTCAAAAGAAAATTTAGCTGTATTCTTTCAAAATCCTTCTTCGCAAGTTATCGAAACTGCAAAAAGTTGGTTCGACAGAATTGTTAATCTTGACAATCATATATAATAGCACAATGCCTTGAACTTAAAACTTATACTTTTATACAAAAAATAAAAGCCCTCACCCCACCCCGCAGATTTCCCTATCCCAACTTTACATAACACGCTGACTATAAAATATTTAATAAAAATTATTTCCGTTTCAAAATAAATTTTATATTTGGAAAAAATTTAAAAAAACACAACAATTTATGTCTTCAAAATCAGAAGTGGGGCACGCCAAAAATGTCGCGAACCTTCAAAAATTAATTCAACAGATCTCCGTTTATTCCCTTTACAATCCGCCGGTTCCCGAACTTACCATCGATAGTCTTCAGAACCTGTACACCACTGCCAATGCGAAACTTACGGAAGTCGAGGAAAAACGCAATGCCAATAAAAATGCCATTGCTCTTCGTCAGGACGCATTCAAAAACCTGAAAACAAACTGCACCCGAATCACCAACCGTTTAGAAATTCTGGGCTTATCACAGGGTACGCTGAATCAGGCAAAATCCTTAAACCGCACCATACAAGGAGCAAAAAAGAAACCTGCTGCCGCCACGAAGAAGGAAAAGAAACACCCAAAACCATTTCCACTTCCCGGCAGTCTTACACCCAGCAGGCAGAAAGTTTCGGCATACTCGTACAATTGTTAGAAACCATTCCTTCCTTCATACCGGATGAAGAAGAACTGAAACTGACAAACCTCAACACCTACAAACAATCATTAATAAACACCACTCAGGCAGTAGACCAGACCGAAGCAGAACTCAACCTTAAATTCATTGAAAGAAACAGAATACTGTATGCAGAAGGAACCGGACTCTACCCCATCGTACAGAATGTAAAAAAATATGTAAAAAGCCTTTACGGAGCAGCCTCTCCGGAATATGCCAATATATCCGCCATTAAATTCTCCACACTGAAGGAATAATCCCCTGCAATACAATGAATAATCAAAACAACAAATCTTTCCGCAACAACCAATAATTAAATCAAAGCATCCTGACCGAATATTCAGTCAGGATATTTTTTTATTTAAATACCTGCAATCTATATTAATGTAAATTCCACGTAAAAACAATACAACAATATCAATAGGAATGGGCTTCAGCCCATTTTAGAAATCAGGAAAACAACAGGCTTCAGCCAAAACCTACAGTCAATTTCTATCAAAGTCAGTTCTAATCTGAAAACCTTACACCAAACCCAAGACCAACACAATTAATAAAATACAGCCGTTGAATGATCAATCAACTTTCAATCCCCTTATATCAAACTCACATGACATTGGAGCACCGGAAAGTTATGTTGGAGCATCATAAAGTTACATTGGGGCATCATGAAGTTAGATTGGAGCACCCTAAAGTTAGATTAGAACATCATAAAGTTAGATTAAAGCACCATGAAGTTAGATTGGAGCACCCTAAAGTGATATTCTTCCACCCGTAAAAAATAATTTTCAGCCTCTCAGCTTAATCCTAACACCATAAACATACTTTACCCTAAAAAGCTCCGTAGGAGCATGATCTGTGTAGAAAAAACAATCCATACAACAGCAGAACTCCGGAGGAGTTCAATCTCAGCCCTTAAAACCTCCGCCACAAAAACAATCTTAAACCCCATTTCTTCTGTCCCCAATAACAAAACCCCATAAAAAACCACCGGATTCCGGTGGTTTTTATATCTGTTAATAACAGATTTATCTTAAGCTTCAGCCGAAGGATTCTGATCTCCTGCAGGTTTTTCACCTTCAGGTCTTCTTTGTCCTTCCGGTCTGTTAGGTCTTTCAGGTCTTCCCTGCCCTTCCGGTCTTGGTTTCCCTTCAGGCTTCGGAGGTCTTGGTAAAAGAACTTTTCTTGAAAGTTTCATTTTCTTACGGTCATCATACCCCATAAATTTCACTTCCACTTCAT
>NZ_JBBCQL010000227.1:0-7557 GCF_037149975.1 Chryseobacterium sp. VD8
TCGAATCAACCAAAGCTTATCTACATTTTTACCTTTTCACTCTTTTCATTGGAAAGGTCTGTTTGCGTTTTTGTCCGTTTTTTGTTCCCGAAATTTCGGCGATCAATGAATCGGAAGTGATTTTTGTGTAAGCGATGATCTGCGGAAAGTCGTGCTCGGGATTTTCAAAGACCAATTGATTTTCAGAAATGGTTTTGGCGGCAAAACGAACAGGTAGACCATCATTTTGATTTTTAACAGTCGGAATGTAAAACAACTTTTTATTTTTCTGCACGAGCCGGATATTTTCAAAAACGATCGTGTCTTTGCCTTTGATACTATAACTTTTCCCCGACAATTCATTATTGCCAGTTTTGGTCCAGGTTTCATAGATGCTGCCTTTTTGGGTTTTATTTTCCCAGGTACCGATCAGCCATTCTGCTTTTTGAATGTCCTTTGTTTGCTTTATTGTCCAGCAATAAAGAATAGCCAAACTAACGACTGTAATAAAAAATTTTGCTCCTGTTTTCATAATATTAGCTGATTGAATAATTGTTATTTTATTCGATTCTCAAACACTGGATAACTTCCTTGCTGAAAGTTTAGATGACAAAGTTGCAGTGTTTTTGGCAACTAAAATTGTAAAAATGGGACAAGTCTAATCTGTACCATAAAAAAGCGAAGACATCTTAACGTGAGTACCATAAAATTCTTTGGGCGTAGATCCGGTAAATTCTTTAAACTCTTTGATAAAGTGCGCCTGGTCATAGTACTCGTTTTCATAAGCCAGATCTGCGAGGTTGTAGAACTGATCATTCAGCAACATTTTGAGCGCAGACTGCAATCGGATCGTCCTGGATAGTTGTTTGGGACTGAGACCTATGGCTGAAGAAAATTTGCGTAACAATTGTCTTCGATTGACTTGGGTAAGCTTGGACAATTCGTCAACCGGAAGTTGTCCATTGGCTGTTATAATCGTTTCAACCGTTGATTTTACAATGCGGTCAATGGTTTCTATGTCAGTCAGCCGATCCAGTAAAAATTTTTCAATAAGCATTATTCTCTCCGAAGTTGAATTGGCATTTAAAACCAGTTGCTCAATTTCCTGTCCATCCTTTCCAAAAATCTTTTCCAAAGAAACGGCGGTATTTTCCATCTCTTTTATCGAAATGGAGGTAAAAGGCAAAAATCCTTCTGGATGAAAACGGATAGAGAAAATTCCTGTCTCGCCGGTCGGCTCGATCTCAAGTGGCCGTGTCAGTTGTCCGATGACAAAACATCTGGGCTGGATAATGCTGTTCCCATTATCCAAGTATTGTTTGTATAGATCGCCATAATGAAAGATCATCTCCATACATCCGTCAGGAACGATGGTTTGCTTTTCAGGCGTTTCTTCTTTCGGGCTTTCCAATGTCCAATAACATTTGATAAATGCTGTCAGGTACTGATTCGGTTCAAATGCCTGGTAATTCATCGGCTTATTTTTGACAAAATTATTCTACTTAAAAACTTCAAAGTAATTCAAATATAATCAATCTTTGTAAAAAGAAATTGATGGATAATCTATCATAAACCTGCGTAATTTAAGTACAGGTAAACTGGAAACCTGCGCAAAATGTACACAGCTCACCTTAAAACCGGCTCAAAAATTAAGCAGCTCAACACAAATCTTGCGTAAAAAATTGAGATGAATATTTAAATGCGTGCTCAAGATTTGAGTAACCATATTTCTGAAGTGTATCCAAGAAAGTAAAGCAGCTCAATGCCCCTGCTTTAAAATTGCGCCACTTTTTTGAAAACCGTCTCAAAAATGTTACCACAAAACGCTTACCTGGCTCAAAAATTAAGCCGGTCATCCCTAACCCGGCGCAGAATTTGAACCAAATACTGTTGATACGGCTTAAAAATTAAACCTCCATATCTCTAAATTATATCCAAGAAAGTAAAGCAGCTCATATCCCTGCGTAAAAATTGAGCCACTTTTTTGAAAACCGGCTCAAAAATGTTACCACAAAGGGTTTACCTGGCTCAAAAAGTGAGCCGGTCAATTCTAACCCGGTGCAGAATTTAAGCCGGGTACTGTCAATGCGGCTCAAAAATTGAACAACCCTGATGTTGTTGTCTTTTCTGCTTTTTTTCTTTTCAAAAGAAATTATTACAACTTATTAATAATCAATTAAATGCAATTTTTTTTAGAGCTCTGAAAAATCAGCAGTACAATTAAGGTACAATTAAGCAAGATGTGTCTTTGTATATACAAACTTTTCAAGTTTTATATCCAAGACTCTCTAGCCTTTTTTGCAAAAAGGGGAAAAGACTTCGGAACTCGTCTTTTTTTCTTTGTAAGCCATCTGGTAGATTCCAAATTATTCTTTTTTAATCTCCAAAAGATTCCTGCATCATCCAGATTGTTCTTATTTAACCTACGTCCCTCTAACACTATTGTTTTCAATGTTTTAATACTACAACTTTGTAGAAGAAACTAAGTCAAAAACAAAAATGAAGTAGTTATGATCGTAAACCTAATCACCAAAGAAGACCTTCAGGAATTTAGAACCGAATTGCTGGAAGACATACAAAACTTGTTTCAAATAAAAATTTTCCAACAGAAATTATGGCTGCGTTCGTCAGAGGTCAAAGCACTTCTGAAAATCTCCTCCGGAACATTGCAGAAGCTACGGATCAATGGAACATTATCTTACACCCGTGTTGGCGGGACATTATACTATAATTACAAAGACATCGAAGAAATGCTGAAAAAGAAGTAATGATATTTCACATCACCGAAACCAAATTATGAATTATATCAAACACCTCACAGCTTTCTATGAAAAGGTGGCTCAGGATAATACGCTCAACCCATCACACATCAGCCTCTATTTAGCCTTATTCCAGTTCTGGAATTTCAGCCGTTTCCGAAATCCGGTCAGTATTTCCCGCGATGAAGTGATGCGTATCAGTAAAATCCGCTCAAAAGCCACCTATCATAAATGCCTGAAGAATCTGCATTCTTCGGGCTATATTGATTATCAGCCTTCATATAATCCGTTCCAAGGAAGTCAGGTGGTGATGTTGGATTTTGCTAGGGAGTTGAAGGTTGGTGTTAAACAGCGAGATAGGAAAAAGTAATTTTTTCTTAAAATCCCCAACGAACAAATTGAATAAGTATTTTTAATCAATTCTTAAATAAATAAACTTACGTAAGGAAAGAATCATCTTCTTAGTATATGATATTGATGAAGGATAATGGAAATAATGTTAAATTTGTAAATATGCATCAATTATCATCCACTCTTTTCAAATCCATTAAGCATTTGATTGAAAATGCTAAGAATAGTATCGTCCGCAATATTAACACTACTATGTTGTTAACTTATTTTGAAATAGGTAGAATAATTGTTGAGGACGAACAAAATGGCCAAGATAGAGCCGAATACGCTAAGGAGATACTTAAAAAACTCAGTAAACAATTAACGAAAGAATTTGGAAGAGGATATTCTATTTCAAATCTGGAATATTTCAGAAAATTTTATTTAACATTTCAAGACAGAATTCCCCAATCGATGACTGGGGAATTTAGAAAATCCCAATCACTGATTGGGATTTCTTCAGAAAATTTAAATGATGAAGCACCATCTCGTAATTTACCATTTACACTATCGTGGACTCATTATATACAATTACTTAAAATTGAGAATGAAGACGAAAGAAACTTTTATGAAATAGAAGCTTCTCAAAACAATTGGAGCGTAAGAGAATTGACCAGACAATATAATTCTGCAATTTATGAAAGATTAGCTCTTAGCAGGGATAAAGAAGGTGTGAAAGAATTAGCTCAAAAAGGGCAAATTATAGAAAAGCCCACAGATGTTCTAAAAAGTCATTATGTTTTGGAATTCCTGGATTTGAAAGAAGATAGTCGCTATTCCGAAAGTGATTTGGAGACAGAAATTATCAATAAGCTGGAGCATTTTATGTTAGAATTGGGTAAAGGTTTCCTTTTTGAAGGTAGACAACGGCGATTTACTTTTGACGGTGACAGCTTTTTTGTGGATTTGGTTTTCTATAATCGGTTGCTCAAATGTTTTGTTCTATTAGATTTAAAAATTGGAAAATTAACCCACCAAGATATTGGACAGATGCAGATGTATGTAAATTATTATGATAGAAAGATAAAGACGAAGGATGAAAATCCTACAATAGGAATTATTCTCTGTAAAGAGGAGAACAAAACAGTTATAGAATTTACACTTCCGGAAAACAATAAGACCATTTTTGCTAAAGAATACAAAGCTATTCTTCCAAGTAAAGAAGAATTAAAAAAACAAATTGGATAACCATCAATAAAAACTAAGCCCGTGTCACAAAAAATATTAACTCCTCATAAATCTCTAAATAAATCCTTTCTGAAACTTAAACCAAACAGAAAAGATATTGAAAATTTCAAGCACAATTTTGTAACACTTTTTGAAAGGATCAATGAAAAAGAATCCGAAGAATTTCAAAAAAATCTCATTATAGATTTCCTAAAAAAAAATGGTTTTGATGCTGATTTCTATATAAATACAAAAGGAAAAAATGATTTAGTTATACATACTGATAAAACAGCTGCTAGTCCTGTAGGGGTCATTATTGAAACCAAGAGCATTAGCAATTCTGCAGAAATGGTAAGTGCTAAAAAACTAAACACTAAAGCACTTCAGGAATTGTTATTATATTTTCTTAGGGAGAGAATTACACATAAAAATTTGGAGGTTAAACATCTTATTGTAACCAATCTATATGAGTGGTTCATTTTTGATGCGTATCAATTCGAATATTTTTTTGCTAAGAACAAAAAATTAGTTAAGCAATTTGAGGATTTTGAAACGAAAAGACTTTCAGGAATATCAACAGATGTATTCTATAAAGAAATTGCAAAGCCATTTTTAGATGAGGTAGCTAGTCAATTAGAGTTTACCTATTTCAATTTAAAAGATTACGCATCTATTGTAAAGAACCATTCTCAAAGGGATGACAACAAGCTGATTGCTATTTTTAAAATATTTAGTCCGGCTCATCTCCTAAAACTTCCATTCATCAATGACAGTAATACTTTAGATAAGAGTTTTTATAATGAATTGTTACATATTATTGGATTAACAGAGACAAAGGAAGCTGGAAAACGATTAATTGAGCGCAATAAGTCTGGACAAAGAAATTTAGGTTCTTTATTAGAAGATACCATTATACAATTGGATTCTTTGGATAAGGTAAATCGTATCAGTAAGCCATTTTTGTATGGAGATTCATATGAAGAAAGACTTTTCAACATTGCTCTAGAACTCAATATTACTTGGATTAACCGGGTCTTATTCCTAAAGTTAATGGAAGGACAGCTTGTTAATTATCATAAAGGAGATAAAGCATTTCTTTTCTTGAATTTTAATAAGATAAGACAGTACGACGATCTCAATACTTTATTCTTTCAGGTTCTAGCTAGAAAGTATGAGGACAGAAATGAAGATGTTAAGAAAGCCTATGAAAAGGTTCCTTACTTGAATAGTTCGCTTTTTGAACCTACCGAATTAGAGCATTCGACTCTAATTATTAGTAATCTAAAGGACGAAAAGAAAATACCCATACTTCCTACAACAGTTCTGAAAGATACAACAGGTAAAAAAAGAAGTGGAGAACTTAATACTTTAGAATATCTATTTGAATTTTTAGATGCTTATGATTTTGCAAGTGAAGGGACAGCAGATATTTTAGATGAAAATAAGACCTTGATTAATGCTTCTGTCCTTGGGTTAATTTTTGAGAAGATTAACGGATATAAAGATGGTAGTTTTTATACTCCAGGTTTTATCACAATGTATATGTGTAAAGAAACGTTACGAAAAGCAGTTTTACAAAAATTCAATGAGATAAAGAATTGGGATTGTAAATCAATTGTCGATTTACATAATAAAATAAACGATATAAAAGAGGCAAATGAGATTGTCAATTCTTTACGTGTTTGCGATCCCGCGGTTGGTTCAGGTCACTTTTTGGTATCTGCTCTTAATGAATTGATAGCGATTAAAAATGATCTTGGAATTCTGGTAGATAAATTCGGGAAGAAATTAAAAGATTATAATATCGAAGTACAGAATGACGAATTAATAATTACAGACGAAAATGGAGAACTTTTCGAATATAATCCTAAAATTAAAGAAAGCCAGAGAATTCAGGAGACTTTATTTCACGAAAAACAAACCATTATAGAAAACTGTTTGTTTGGCGTAGACATAAATCCCAATTCTGTAAAAATATGTCGTCTTCGTCTTTGGATTGAATTACTGAAGAATGCTTATTATAAATCAGAGAACGAATTGGAAACACTTCCTAATATTGATATTAATATTAAGAATGGCAATTCATTAATTAACCGTTTTGGATTGGACAGTAACTTGTCATCTGCTTTGAAAAAAACAGGAATTTCCATAGAAAAGTATAAGGAAGCTGTTGATCTTTACCGCAATGCAGAAAGTAAAGCTCAAAAATGGGAATTAGAACAACTTATTAACAACATTAAAACAGGATTCAGGACAGAAATTAGCAAGAGCAGCAAAGAAATCAAATCTCTTAATCTATTGAGAGGAGAATATTATACGAAGTATCAAAGTGAGCAACTTTTTGAAACTGCTTTAACAAAAGCTCAACAGAAAGATAAGAAAACTCTGGAAGCTAAAATCAAAAAAATTGAAGATTTTATTGAAGAGATTAAGAACAATAAGATATATGAAAATGCTTTTGAGTGGCGTTTTGAATTTCCGGAAGTATTGGATAACGAAGGAAATTTTATTGGTTTTGATGCTATCATAGGGAATCCTCCATACATTCAATTACAAAAAATGGGAGCTGAAAGTGATGCCCTTCAGCAAATGGAATATGAAACTTTTGCTAAAACTGGAGATATTTATAGTTTATTTTATGAGTTAGGATATGATATTCTTAAACCTAAAGGAATATTAACCTTTATTACTTCCAATAAATGGATGAGAGCTGCCTATGGCGAGAGTCTGCGTAAATTTTTTGCAGAGAAAACAAATCCTGAAATTTTAATTGACTTCTCAGGAAATCAGATATTTGATACAGCAACAGTAGATACTAATATTTTGACATTTACCAGGGATAAAAATAGACAACAAACAGAAGCCTGCATTGTTAAAGAAAAGCTGTTAATTAATTTGAGCGATTATTTTAGACAGAATTTAGTAAAAGCAAATTTTTCCAGTAGTGACTCTTGGGTTATATTAAGTAATATCGAACAACGGATAAAAGCTAAAATTGAAGCTATAGGAACCCCTCTTAAAGAATGGGATATTAATATCTATAGAGGGATTTTGACGGGATACAATGAAGCCTTTATAATTGATAAAAAAAAGAAAGATGAACTCATTGCAGAAGATCCAAAATCTGCCGAAATCATACGACCGTTATTAAGAGGGCGTGATATTAAGCGATACTCATTTGAATTTGCTGATTTATATCTAATTACGACATTTCCAAGCTTGAAAATAGATATTGAACTGTATCCGGCTGTAAAACAGCATC
>NZ_JBBCQL010000228.1:0-7547 GCF_037149975.1 Chryseobacterium sp. VD8
GAAATCGAAGATTATCTCCTTTCAGTCGATGAATACTATTTCGATGTAGTCAAACAAAAGAAACAAAAGCTCAAGACTGGAAACTTCCTCTAAAAAATATTTTTGTTCTCTAAAAATTCTAAAACTTACGCGAAATAAGCATTTGTTCTTCAGTTCTACATTTGTTTCGCGCTTCAAAAAGTAGAATTTTCTTATCGTTCACAAAACTATTTTTCTTAACACTACATTTCTCCTAAGTCGGTTTTAAGGTCAATCCTAAATTTTTTCCTTTTTTTTTTTTTAATTAATTCTTTTGTCTTGAAACAAAAGAAACAAAAATTCAAGACTGGAAACTTCCGCTAAAAAATATTTTTGTTCTCTAAAAATTCTAAAACTTGCGCGAAATCAGTATTTGTTTTTTGGTTCTACATTTGTTTCGCGCTTCAAACAGTAGAATTTTCTTAACGTTCACAAAACTATTTTTCTTAACGCTACATTTTCCTAAGTCGGTTTTGATTGAGTTGTAAAAATTCACGATTGACCTATTGACTATTCACGTTTAAAACGCTGTCGCTTTCAAGTTTAATCCTAAATTTTCTTCCCAGCCCATGGCAATATTCATGTTTTGAACTGCCTGTCCGGAAGCACCTTTTAACAAATTGTCAATCGCTGAGTGAATGACCGCAACATTCCCACATTTTTCAATCTGTATCACACAGCGATTGGTATTGACAACTTGCTTTAAATCAATTGCTTTTCCGCTTACCTGTACGAAAGGCTCATCTGCATAAAAATCTTCAAACAACTGATAGATCTGTGAAAGTTCTGCATCTGTTTTCACGGTAGAACTTGTAAAAATTCCTCTCGCAAAATCTCCTCTCCATGGAACAAAATTCAGACTGATTTCATTGGTATTAAAAGAGACTAATTGTTGTAAAATCTCATCCACATGTTGGTGTGTTAAAGTTTTATACGCCGAAATATTGTCGTTCCTCCAAGAAAAATGCGTGGTTGCCTGTAAAGACTGACCTGCACCTGTGGAACCCGTAATTCCTGTTGTATACACTTCATTCAACAACCCTTTTTGAGCTAAAGGAAGCAGAGCGAGCTGAATTGCTGTTGCAAAACATCCCGGATTCGCAATACTTTTTGCTCCTGAAAGTTGTTTTTTATTGATTTCAGGCAATCCGTAGATAAAATTTCTGTTTCCAAAGTTTCCATCGAGGCGAAAATCGTTCCCTAAATCAATCACCAATGTTTCATCTTTTATGGGATTCTGAATCAGCCAATTCTGACTTTCTTTATAAGGAAGGCATAGAAACAGAATATCGACTTCTTCAGGCTGATCCGTTAAAACCATTTCACAAACCGTCGTTAAATCCGGGTACAAATCTGAAATTTTTGTTCCCGAATTTGAACGGCTATATAAAAAACTCAATGATACATTGGGATGAAAAACCAACAGACGAACCAGTTCGCTTCCTGTGTAACCGTTGGCTCCGATGATTCCTATTTTCTTTTTCATTTTATTATTTTTCATAGGTTTTCACCTACGGTTATTTGTATTGAACCCTAGCGGGTTCTGATTGTTTGTTGATTTTATTAGCCATAGGTTTCACCTACGGCTACTCATATTTAACCCTTCGGGTTGATTGGTCTTCAACTCTCTCGCAGCCCGGCCTGAGCGGAAATCCTTTATGAGGAGGAACGACGAATAAAAGACTGGGGTCCTTCGACAAGCTCAGGATAAACTACAGGCGGATAAAGCTGCCCAAATTTTATTTATTAATCTGATGGTATATATTTAAAGAATTGCTTACAATCTTGGTGTATCCTTTTACATCTTCGCCTGTCCATGCCCTGTTTGCTTCTCCGTAGCTTCCGAATTTGTCTGACATCAAATCGTGCTGAGATTCAATTCCATTCAAAATAAATCGGTAAGGATGAAGGGTTACAAATACTTTTCCGCTGACTGTTTTTTGAGAATCAACAAGAAAAGACTCGATATTTCTCATCACAGGATCTAAGAAAAGTGCTTCGTGAAGCCAGTTTCCGTACCAGTCGGATAATTGGGATTTCATCATCTGCTGATATTTTGAAAGCGTATGTTTTTCCAATAAATGATGCGCTTTGATGATTACTGAAGCTGCTGCTGCCTCAAAACCTACTCTTCCTTTGATTCCGACAATGGTATCTCCTACATGAACATCACGACCGATCCCGTAAGCCGAAGCTAATTCCTCGATTTTCTGAATAGCGTAAACCGGATGTTCAAAACTTTCTCCGTTTACAGAGATAACTTCGCCATTTTTAAACTCAATTTCCAATTCAGAGGGTTGATTTTCTTTAATTTGTGACGGAAAAGCTTCTTCAGGAAGATAATTTCGTGAAGTCAGCGTTTCCTTTCCGCCAACTGAAGTTCCCCAAAGTCCTTTATTGACAGAATATTGTGCTTTCTGAAATTCCATTTCATAACCGTGACTTTTCAAGAATTCAATTTCTTCTTCACGGGAAAGAGCCATATCACGAATAGGCGTAATAATCTCTACATTCGGACACATCACCTGAAAAATAAGATCAAAACGAACCTGATCATTTCCCGCTCCCGTACTTCCATGGGCAATTGCATCTGCTCCGATTTCGATCGCATATTTTGCAATTTCCTGTGCCTGAATGGTACGCTCTGCGCTTACAGACAAAGGATAGGTATTGTTTTTCAGAACATTTCCGAAAATCAGATATTTTACGCAAGAATTGTAATAATCTTCCTGAGCATCAACGCACCTATATTCTTTTACCCCAAGATTCAGGGCTTTTTTCTCCAATTCTTTTTCTTCATCTTTGGAAAAACCTCCGGTGTTTACAGTAACTGCATACACATCATATCCCAGTGTTTCGCTGAGATATTTGGCGCAGTAAGAGGTATCAAGACCTCCGCTAAATGCTAAAACTACTTTCTTGCTCATTATTGTATCTGTTTTCAGACTGATTATTTTCAGTGCTGCTTTTTGTATTATCGGGAACGAAAAGCATTGCTGTGCAAAGACAGTTTTTCCGTTCTTTTTTCATTAAAATATCATAATTCACACAGCTTTTACAGCCGTTCCAAAATTCTTCATCCTGAGTAAGTTCAGAATAAATAACGGGTTTATATCCTAAATCGCTGTTGATCTTCATTACTGCTAAACCTGTAGTTAATCCGAAAATTTTAGCGTTTGGGTATTTTTTTCGGGACAAAGCGAATACTTTGTCCTTGATTAAGGTTGCCACTCCCAAATGCCTGAATTCCGGAGAGACAATAAGTCCGGAATTGGCAACAAACTGACCGTGAGACCATGTTTCTATATAACAGAAACCCACCCACTTTCCTTTATCGGTGGCAATTACAGCGTTACCTTCAGTAATTTTTTCACTGAGATACTCGATGGAACGTTTGGCAATTCCCGTTCCTCTGCGCTGTGCAGAATCGTACATTTCCTGCTGTATTTCACTCACATACATCAGATGTATGGATGAGGAAATTTCTATTTCCATTTATTTATCTAAATTTTTTGGCAAATTTAAAATATAATTTCTTTTAAAACCAAATAAAAAAGATAATTTTATTGAATTAAATTAATAAACAGGTAATTTTATCTTTACATGAAATTAATATTTTGCTAAATTATTATATATTTGCTAAAAAGATATAGTTATGGAAAATCGCTGTCCCAAATGCAACACAGACAAAGTGGTTAAAAGCGGAATTGTAAACAACAAACAACGCTTTTTATGTAAAGACTGCAACTATTATTTTACTGTAAAAAAACTGGGAAAGCAAATAGATGATTACTACGTAACCAAAGCTTTACAGCTCTATCTTGAGGGTTTAAGTTTTCGTGAAATTGAAAGAATTATTGGCGTTTCTCATGTAACGATTAGTTCGTGGATCAAGAAATACAATATTACAAGACCTCCGCATTCTGAGTTTCATCCGGTATATAAAATCCTAAAACAAAATGAACTGATTGAATATATGAGTAAAGAAGAAAATCTGAAGAATTCAGGATTAATCATCACACAGTTCGCTGACAAATATATGCTGATAAAATGGGAAAGATTTAAGAAATAATTTTAAAACCAATTGGAAATAAGTGGATTGGAAATTTAAAATCCGACTCAAAACCAATAAATCTCAAACTCAAAACTTAAAATTTCAAGATCTATCTATATACTTACCATTAATATATATTAAATTTCTTTAAATAAATTTTTAATTACAATTTGGCTTTCACAAAAAACAACGCCAAAAATTGATAATTTATGAAGAAATTAATCACTTTTATTGGATTGGCTCTAATCAGCAATTCTTTATACGCTCAAGGTTCGCCGGATTACGGAAGCGGATTAAAAATTAATCTTAATCAGCAGGGCGATAAATATGTCAGGTTCATTTTATGGGATCAGTTCTGGTTGAGGAACACCCAAATGAATCCGGGAAGTATGGTTGGCGGAGAACCCACAGACAATTCTTGGAGTCTGGGAAACAGGAGATTACGTACTTTGGCGTACGCTCAGATCTCCAAAAGATATATGATCTTAGCGCATTTTGGGATTAACAATCAGACATTTATCAATGGAGGCGGTTCGGGAACTTCAGGAACAGGAGGTTATGGAAACGGTAAAAAACCGCAGCTCTTTTTTCATGATGCATGGAATGAATACGCCGTGTTTCTACCCGGAGAGGCAGGAAAATTCACCTTATCTTTAGGAGCGGGACTTCATTACTATATGGGACTTTCCCGAATGACGATGGCTTCAACATTAAACTTCCTTACGGTTGACTCCCCTATTTTCACATGGCCATTAATCGATAATTCAGATCAGTTTGCGAGACAACTGGGAATGTTTGCGAAAGGTAAATATGGTAAACTGGAATACCGTTTCAGCTTAAACAAGCCTTTTGCAACGGATTTAACTCCGGTAAATGTTACCGATCCGGCTAAAGCGGTTGCCGTGGACAACAACGGAAATCCGAATTTTTCAAAAGCAGGATATGTAGAGTATCAGTTTTTAGATGAAGAATCCAATGTATTGCCTTTTAAAGTAGGCTCTTATCTGGGAACCAAAAAAGTCTTTAGTCTTGGCGCAGGTTTTTACCATCAGAAAGACGGAACCCGAACTTCCGTTAATTCCACCATTGAAAAGCATGACATTACGCTTGTAGCTGTAGATGCTTTTGCAGATATTCCTTTGGGAAATGCTAAAAATAAAATGGCAGTTTCCGCGTATGCAGGCTATTACAACTATCAGTTTGGTCCGAATTACGTGAGAAATTTAGGAATTATGAATATTGCTGCTTCTGATCCGAATTTTACGGGAAGCAAAGCCATTGCAGGAGTAGGAAATCTACAGCCGACCATCGGAACAGGGAATATTATCTATGCACAAGCAGGATTGCTATTGCCAAGTCAGGTTGAAAAGCCGAAAATCAGAATCCAGCCTTTCGCAGCGTATACTCACAAAAATTTTGAAGCATTTGACAAATCTTCGTCACAGTTTGATGTGGGTGCAAACTGGTTCATAGACGGTCATCATGCGAAGATCACTACGCAGTATTCAACAAGACCGGTTTATACAAGTCCTACGGAAAGCCCTTCTTCAAAAGGGGAATTCATTGTACAGTTCCAGATTTACTTGTAAAAAATTAGATTTTTTATTTAAGGATTTAAGATAAACATCAAAAGCGTTTTTAAGCGTAATTTATTTGACCTTGTCAAATCTTTATTAATTTTTTAAGCAAAATCTCTCAACTTTTTAATATAAAAATCAAAAAAAGTTAAAAAACTCAATATCAATTTAAACTAACATCAAAAATTAAAGCATATGAGCGATAACAATGAAATAAGCTACGAGAATATGACTGATAAGCAAAAGAATCGTACGATCTGGAGCGTCATTACAGCATCATCTCTCGGAACACTGATCGAATGGTATGATTTCTATATTTTCGGAAGTCTCGCCGTTGTACTGGCTACTAAATTTTTTCCAGCAGATAATCCTACCGCAGCATTTTTATCTACGCTTGCTACTTTTGCCGCAGGATTTGTCGTGAGACCTTTCGGAGCGCTGTTTTTCGGAAGATTAGGTGATCTTATCGGGAGAAAATATACCTTTTTGGTTACTTTACTGATTATGGGATTTTCTACATTTCTTATCGGATGTATTCCCAGTTATGAAACCATAGGATTTATGGCTCCTGTTTTGGTATTAATTTTAAGATTATTACAGGGATTGGCTTTAGGAGGTGAATATGGAGGTGCTGCAACTTATGTCGCAGAATACGCACAACCCGGAAGAAGAGGCTACTGGACTTCATGGATCCAGACTACCGCAACAGCCGGACTTTTCATTTCACTTATTGTAATTATGGTGACAAAAACCACTCTTTCCACTGAAGAATTTGACGGTTGGGGATGGAGAGTTCCGTTCTGGATTTCGATATTGATGGTAGGCGTTTCTTACATCATCAGAAAAAATATGAAAGAATCTCCGCTTTTTGCCAAAGCTAAAAGTGAAGGAAAGACTTCTAAAAATCCATTAAAAGAAAGTTTCGGAAACAAACTGAACTTCAAATTTGTTCTTCTTGCCTTATTCGGGGCAGCAATGGGACAAGGGGTAATCTGGTATACAGGACAATTTTATGCCATGAGCTTCCTTCAGAAAGTGATGAATATTGAATCGATTCAGGTGGATTATTTAATGGCAACTGCTTTGTTTTTGGGAACTCCGTTTTTCGTTTTCTTTGGATGGCTGTCTGATAAAGTTGGAAGAAAAGCAATCATGATGACCGGAATGCTGATCGCTATTTTAGCGTACAGACCGATTTATGACAGGATGTTTAAAAGCGTTGATTTAAAATCCAAAACCGTTGCAGAAAGCGGCTTGGTTGAAAAAAGAACGGCAAAAATTCATGATAAAATCGCGACGGACAGTTTAATCACCTTTCACAAAGAAACGCTTTTCACAGATGGCACTTTAGCTAAAAAAGACAGCATTGTACACTGGTCTCCGACCGGACCTGTGATGAAAGACGGAAAAGCTGAAGAACCAAAGGTAACTCAGTCGATAAAGATCAACGACAGCACAAAATGGTATCTTGTACTTCTAGTTTTCATTCAGGTGATTTTTGTAACGATGGTTTACGGTCCTATTGCAGCATTTTTAGTGGAAATGTTCCCGGTAAGAATCCGCTACACTTCGATGTCACTGCCTTATCATATCGGAAACGGCGTTTTTGGAGGACTGCTTCCTGCTGTTGCCACTTATCTCGTAACCACAGGAAAAGACGGAGGACATCCTGAATGGTATCTGGAAGGACTTTGGTATCCTATAGGCGTTGCCGGAGTCTGTCTTTTAGTCGGATTAATTTATCTTAAAAATAAGAACAATAATATTCACGATTAAGCCCGGAATCACTTAAAAATTTATTAATTTTAAAACTACTAAAATGAACGGACTAAAAAAAATATTAGGCGTACTCTGGATCGCCATTGCATTAGTTGTAGGATATTTCGGAATTACAGTAA
>NZ_JBBCQL010000229.1:0-7529 GCF_037149975.1 Chryseobacterium sp. VD8
TCAAAAGGACTTACAGGCGGAACAATGCCGATGGGAATTACAACTTCTTCACAAGAGATTTTCGACGCGTTTTTGTCGGATGACAAATATAAGACCTTGTTTCATGGTCATTCTTTCACGGCAAATCCTTTAGCGTGTACAGCTGCTTTGGCAAGTATGGAATTGCTTTTGAAAGAAGAAACGCTGGAAAAAATCAATGTAATCAGTCAGAAACATTTCAATTTTTCTCAGGTTTTAAAAAATCATCCGAAAGTTGAAAATGTGAGACAGACCGGAACGATTATCGCCTGGGAAATTAAAAATGATGAAAAAACGTCCTATTTTAACGAAATAGGTAAGGTTTTGTATCGTGAATTTTTAAAAAGAGGAATCATCATGCGTCCTTTGGGAAATGTGATGTATCTCGTTCCGCCTTACTGCATTACGCCTGAAGAACTGGATTTTGTGTATGGGAATATTCTTGAAGTTTTGGATGGCTTCAATAATTAATTGATTTTAAACTCTTTGATGTTCGTTTCCCCATTGGTGAAGTTCATCGAGGATAGGACCAAGTTTTTTGGCTCTTTCCGTTAATTTATAATATACTTCCGGAGGAAAATTATAGACTTCAACCCGTTGAATGATATGATCTTCCTCCATTTGTTTGAGCTGTTCTGCCAGAACTTTTTTAGAAACTTTAGGCATTTTTCGCCATAATTCCACAAAACGGACTTCTTTTTCCTCAAAAAGATTCGATAAAATAAGTGGTTTCCACTTTCCGGAGATCATGTCCAGCGTTTTTCTCAGTCCGCAGTTTTTAAATTCTTCAAATGTCATACGTTACAAAATTGTATATAGTGCACCTTTTGGTAACCATCGATTATTTAATTTCACTTAAATAATAGCTTTGCAGATACAAAATTAAAGAAAATGAAATTACAATTATGGCGAAATGCAACGTTGCTTTTAAATATTGATGAATTGAACATTTTAATTGATCCGATGTTAGGTGAAAAAGGTTCTTTGGGACAATTTCCGATGGTAGGCAATGAATTATTGAATCCGTTAATTGATCTATCTTTCACTGAAGAAGAACTGCAGGAAAAATTAAAAACGATTGATGCGGTAGCCGTTACACATCTTCATCCCGATCATTGGGATCCGAAAGCGATTGAGCTTTTAGATAAAAACGTACCCATTATTTGTCCTGAAATCATTTCCGAACAGATTTCTGAAGCAGGATTTAAAAATGTGATTGCTTTTAACGATACAATACAGTTTAAAAATATTGAAATTTCTTTAACGGACGGACATCATGGAACAGGGGAAATTGAAGAACAAATGGGTGTAGTTCATGGGTTTGTCTTTAAAAATGCTGAGCAGTCTGTTTATATTGTCGGCGACAGTATTTGGTGTGAAGAAGTGGAACAAGCAATTAAAAAACATCAGCCGGAACACATTGTTGTTGCAGGAGGAGCCGCAACTTTTGTCGTGGGAGATCCGATTGTGATGACGAGTCATGATATTGTAAAAGTCTGTGAATCTGCGCCGAATTCAAAAATCTGGGTAACACATCTTGAAAGTGTAAGTCATGCAAAAGAAGACAGAAAATTTATTAAAGAAAAAATTAAGGAGAATGGTTTGGAAGAAAGATGTTTTGTATTGAATGACGGTGAAGAAGCTGAATTAGGTGCTTAAATCTCTTGCTTAAAGATTTGAGATTAAATCTTAATTTAGCCGGATCAAATTATAAAAGATGTATTTAGAAACAGAAAGATTACTGATTCGGGATATTATTTTAGACGATAAACAGGCAGTTTTTAATTATCGTTCTGATGCGGAAGCGAATAAATTTCAGAGCTGGATTCCTGAAACATTGGAAGATGTTGAACAGTTTATTGAAAGAAATAATAAAGAATTCAATCAGCCGGAAAGCTGGTATCAGGTTTTAATTACAGAAAAAGATACAAAAGCTGTGATCGGCGATATCGGAATTCATTTTTTTGGTTCTGAAAATTTGCAGGCAGAGTTAGGAATTACTTTAAATAAGGACTTTCAAGGAAGAGGGTATGCTTCTGAAGCGTTAAAAGGAGTAATTAATTTTCTTTTCAGTGATCTGAAAAAACACAGGATCATGGCTTCCATAGATCCGGAAAATATTGATTCTCTTAAACTTATGGAACGCATTGGTTTTAGAAAAGAAGGTCATTTTGTGAAAAGTTTATTCTGGAAAAACAACTGGACAGATGATGTAATCTACGCTTTGCTCCGCGAAGAATGGATTAAAGAATAAGAGAAAAAGCCGTTTCAACAGAGGCGGCTTTTATTTTCAGTACAAACGTTCATGATGCATTTTTCTTTTGCTTGGCGTATTTTTTGAACCTTGCAAAAATAAATTTTATATGCTATCCATATTTCTGTTACAATTAGACTGGAAAGAGCTTTTAATGGGGCACGAAGAATGGTCTTTTATTCTGGAAATTATTCTCCGCACCGCCATTATGTTCATTACCATTATCATAGGATTAAGAGTTTTGGGAAAGAGGGGAGTAAAGCAGCTTTCAATTTTCGAACTGGTGGTTATTATCGGATTGGGTTCTGCGGCAGGAGATACGATGTTTAATAAAGATGTCGGAATTGTTTCATCATTCATTGTTTTTGCCGTAATTATTCTTCTGTACACCATTGTAACCTATTTTATCGCAAAAAATAAGAAACTCGAACAGCTTATTGAAGGAAAATCCATCTGCCTGATCGAAAACGGTGAATTTTCCATTGAAAATTTTAAGAAAGAAAATCTGGGGAGTGATGAATTTTTTGCCGAATTAAGGTTAAAAGGAATTTCCCAACTTGGGCAGATTGAAAGTGCCATTGAAGAAATTTCCGGAGAAATCAGTGTGTTTTATTTCGAAGAGGAAAGGGTAAAGTACGGACTTCCGATTATGCCGGATTCTCTGGATCATTCTGTGAAAACGATTGTTCATCAGGGATTTTATTCCTGCACATTCTGCGGATATACGGAAGAAAAAAACAAAGGTATGGCTGGAAACTGCATCAAATGTAAAAAAGACGAATGGGTGGCTTCAAGCAATAAAAAACGCGTTACCTGATAAAAACAAAAAAGACTCCTTAGAAAGGAGCCTAAAAAAACACAAATGATGAAAAAAAATTATTTCGATTCACAAATATAATTAAAAAATGATTTTCGAACCTAATATTTTCAGAAAAAAAATAACATATTTTTTTCATGATGTCAATAGATAAAACTAATTGGTTTAAAATCATCTTTTTTATTTCTTTACAGGCTTTTTCTTCTTAAATGAAACAGGTGTATTTCCTGAAAGTCTCTTGAAAAAATTACTGAAATACGACACGTCTTCAAACCCCAGTTCATAGGTAATTTCCTTTACAGATTTATCGGTAAACAGCAAAAGTCTCTTTGCTTCAAGAAAGATTCTCTGCTGTATTACAGACGACGGACTCTGGCTGTTGTACAATCTGAATAGGTTGGATAAAGTCTTTGGCGATTTATGAAGCTGATCGGCATAAAATTTTACAGAATGCTGAGTTTTGTAGTTCTTTTCCACCAAAAGATTAAAACTTCTGATGATATCCAGCTTTACTTCGGGAAGTTCTTCCTTTAAAAACTGCTTTTTTCCAAGTCTTGTAATAATAATAATGAGTCTTTTAATCAGCATTCTGATCATATCCTCCTGAATTCCGTCGATTTCCTGAAACTCCTCAATGAAAATGCTTTGTAAAAATGATAATTTTTCATGATCTTTTTCGTCAACAGCAATAAACATGATGTCGGCTGAACCGTAAAACAGAAATCCGACACAGCTTACTTCTTCATCATGCGTTTCAATACAGTAAAAATCCCTGTTAAACTGCCATGCAACGATTCGGGAGGAATCTTCAAACTGAAAAGACTGGTTAACCATGAGACAAAGAACGGTTCCTGAGGTAAAAATATATTCAATCCCATCGATTATTACTTTTTGGTCTTCGCCTTTGTTCCAGGCAATGGTAAGCAGCTTTTTCTCCCGGTCTTTCCCGTAAAAATCCCGGTCGAATAATTCCGGATGTACAAAAAGCCGACATTCGGAGCCGGTCTGTTTATTATTTAAAGAATAAATCATTAAGTCTGTTTAAACTTCTTATGTAACCGCAAAAGTAGCAAAAGATAAACTAAACTTTTATTTAAAGTTGGTGATTATAAATGAAAAGCTTACAATAGTTTTTAAAAATCTTTGATTTTTATTCTTTTGAGCACTTGGATTATTCTGGAAATTTCCTTTATCAAGCTTGTTTAAACTTTTTTACCGCAAAAGAAGCAAAAAATTTAAACACTTTAGTTTCTTAAGTTTAGTTTAATAGTTAAATGGAAAAAAAAGTGCACCTAAGTTTTAAAAAATCAAAGATTTTTTCTCTTTGCTGACTTTTGAAATACTTTACATAAATCCACTAAAGTCTTTTGTGTCTCTTTTGCGGTTAAATTTAAAATTAGTTTAAACATTAAAATTTCATTTTAATTCAGAAAAACTTTTAAAAAAGTCAGAAAGGGAAAAAATCTAAATCTTTCGGGAAATTCTGCTATGGAATTGCCTTTCCTGAAACCGCAACTTTGCAGTGTAAAATTAATTAAACAAATTAAAAACAATGAAAAATTTTGAAGTTCCTCAAAAAGAACAAGTATCAGCAGCAAATCAGGCAATTTTTGAAAATTTAGAAAAAGGAATTGGCTTTGTACCCAATTTGTATGCGACTTTTGCCCATTCGGAAAATGCCCTTTCAACGTATATTGCATTACAAAGCTCTAAAACTTCCTTAAAAGCGAAGGAGAAAGAAGTGGTAAATCTTGTGGTAAGCCAGTTTAATAACTGTTTATACTGTCTAAGTGCTCATACAGCCATTGCTAAAATGAATGGTTTCACTGATGAACAGATTATTGAGATAAGAAAAGCAGATGTTTCATTTGACTCGAAATTGGATGCATTGGCGAAGGTAGTACAATCTGTTGCTGAAAATAAAGGAGCGATTTCTGATGAAATAAAAGAAAACTTTTTTAAAGAAGGGTATACAAAAGGAAGTCTCGTAGATGTCATTGTTTTAACAGGCGATAAAATAATAACCAATTATCTTTTTGCAGCCACTGAAGTTCCCATCGACTGGCCTTTGGCAAAAGCAATTTAATTCACATTATTTTTTTTAAAACTGTTCCTTATTGCGAACAGTTTTTTTTGTATAATGATGTAAAATAATTTCAGATAAATTCATTTAAGTTCAAAATTTTTAATAAATCATTAAATTTTATTTTTAATTTTAAACTAAAATATAAACCTATGAAAAGAAAATTACTTCCGTTTATCGTTTTACTAGGGATTCATTTATCTGCTCAGGAAAAAAGCGAAGCTGCTGTTTCGGATACTGCAAAAGTATGGAGCATTCAGGGGCAGAATACCTTAATGCTCAATCAGGCAGCTTTTTCCAACTGGGTTGGAGGAGGAGCCAATAATGTGGGGTGGCTTGCCGGACTGAACTATAATCTTACGTACGAAAAAGGAAAAGACCTGTGGGAAAATATTATTATTCTCGGATACGGACAAAATAATACAAAAGGAGTCGGCACAAGAAAAACTCAGGATGTCATTAATCTTTCAACCAATTACGGAAGAGAATTTGCAAAAAACTGGTATATTTCTGCAGGAGCCAGTTTACAAACACAGTTTGCACCGGGTTATGCAGACGGAAATAATCCTGATGCAGCGAAAATTTCAAATTTCATGGCTCCGGGTTATCTTAATATGGGAGCCGGAGTTACTTACAGACCCAATGATAATTTTACGGCTACAATACGTCCTGCGAATGCAAGATGGACTTTTGTACTGGATAAAGATCTTCAGTATAAAGGAATTTATGGGTTAAAGAATGACGGCGATTCATCTTTATTTCAATTCGGTTTTTTGGGAACAGCTATGTACAAGCTGAAGATCATGGATAATATCACCCTGATTAATACAGGTTCTGTTTTTTCCAATTATCTGGATCATCCGGAAAGACTCGTGCTTGCCTACAGCGGAATTTTAAATATGAAAATTAATAAGTTCATTTCTACCAATGTTACTCTGGACTTATTGTATGATCATAACCAGATTGCCAAAACACAGCTAAAACAAACTTTAGGAGTTGGTTTTGCCTATAATGTTGATAATGGCAGAAAACGTTCTGACAATAAAGAAAATCAGACATGGATGAAAAAATAATTAACAGTTTTTTTTAATATTTTCAAAATCCCTTTCCGGAATGTTCGGAAAGGGATTAAACAGCTAAAAATTTAAGGTAAAAACTCCTCAGACAATGAATAATGATGCAATTGCCTGGGCATCACTTCCACTTAAAATTTCGTCATAGGCAGCAGAACCTGCAGCAGCTCCAAAAGCTGTAGCGGTATTAAAGCCTGCCTGATTTGTATTGCCTTCTCCTGCGTAAACAGGGTTGGTTGCAGAAGGCATATTTCCTCCGTCTGCCAATTCTATCCATCCTTTATTCGCTCTCATTCTTCTCACCTGTGAAGCGTGTCTCGCTTCTACCGAGTGAATCTGTAATGCAGCCTGAAGAACAGTTTTGTTAGACATTACGTTTCCTGCCTGTCCTTTATACGCTCTTACTCCTGTATCTTCAAAAGCCTGCGCTAAAACCAAGAACTGATTGTAATCTGTAAAAGGTGAAAAACTTCCGTTCGCCGTAAAATCGAAAGTTGGTTTAGCTCCCGGAGTTACTCCTAAAGAAGTTAAAGTATTTTTCAGAAAGGTTACGTGTGCAGATTCATGTTTTGCGATCTGCATAAATACTACACGGTCTGCACTTGGAATTAGGGATGATGCCGCCAATCCTAATGCATAATATTCATTTTCAAGATATTCCAGAACCAAAGCTAATTGTAATGCATCCGTTAAAGCACTTTTAAAGAATGTTGCATTTTTTGCAGTATCTGTGGTTTCAGCTTTTGCAGGAGTCGTCATTAAAGCTCCTAATCCAAAAGGAACTGCAGCAATAGCTGCTTTTTTCCCGAAAGATGAAATATTGGTAAGTGTTTCTAATCTTGATGTTTCTGTAGTGAAGAATTTATCATCAGAAAGCTTATCTAGTAATTTAAGAATATTCATAATGTAATTTTTTGAAGTGAATAATTAACCGATTCCCTGTTCTTTCCAAGTGAAAGGTGTTTTGAAAAATCCTCCCGCTGCAGATACAACTTCTTTTGGTTCCTTTGCAAGATCCAGTCCGTTAGCATCAATCACATCATCACCGGAGAAAGCCGCAGTTCCGGGATTGATAAGGTTTCTTATCGCTGAAGCGTGTCTTGCTTCTACGGAAACAATTTTACCTGCAATTACTAGATAATCTGCATTGGTAATGTATTTTCCTGCTCCGTTGTACGCTGCAACTCCTGTGTCTTCCAATGCTTTTGCAGTAGCCAGTACAGAATTTCTGTCGTTAAAATTTACATTTGGATATTGAAATTCCAGAGTAGGCAGGACGTTGGA
>NZ_JBBCQL010000230.1:0-7525 GCF_037149975.1 Chryseobacterium sp. VD8
ATATTTGCACCACTGAAAACAACGATATAATCGGAGTTTCTGGAGAGTTGGCAGAGTGGTCGATTGCGGCAGTCTTGAAAACTGTTGACTGTAACAGGTCCGGGGGTTCGAATCCCTCACTCTCCGCCAGGTTAGAAACCAAAATAAGCTAAAACGCTGTAAACATCAATGTTTACAGCGTTTTTTGTTTTAGCGCAGTATCAAAAAAAACCAAAATAGGTCACGATTTATATGTCCTATTTCGTGTCCCATTCAGAAAATTACGAAAATGGGTCACGAAAAATCAGAGAAAGCCCGACCAATAGGCAGTCTAACGAATGTACATCTTGCAAAAAGTGGTAACAAAAAGTAAATTATTAAACCAATTAAAGTTATCACACAATGAACAAAACATTCAACCTGTTATTCTTTATCAAAAAGAATAAAATCAGAACCAACGGAACCGCTCCCATCTACTTCAGAATTACGATAGACGGCAAGGCAGCAGACATTGCCGCTAAAAGGTATATCGATCCGAAGAAATGGGATGTTAAAGCACACAAGGCACTAGGTAATTCGCAAGAAGCTAAAACACTGAATCTCTATCTAAAAACTTTAGAACAGAAAGTTTACGATTTCCACTACCTGATGCTGAAAGAAGAAAACTTTGTAACTGCAGAGGGTTTAAAATCTAAACTGCTTGGAGCTGACATTGAGAAAAGAATGCTCATTCCCATATTCCAGGAGCATAATGACAAAGTGGAAGCTTTGGTCGGTCAGGATTTTGCTCCCGGAACACTGGAACGTTACAAAACATCTTTAAAGCATACCCAGGAATTCATTTATTGGAAATACAAAGTTTCTGATATTGATATCACGCAAATCGATCACGGTTTTGTCAGTGATTATGATTTCTGGCTACGCAGTGTCCGTAAATGCGCAAACAATACCGCTGTGAAATACCTCAAAAATTTCAAAAAGATCATTCGTTTGTGTATGGCGCACGGTTGGATCACCAAAGATCCTTTTCTCGGCTATAAAGCAAAAATAAAAGCTGTGGAACGTCCTTATCTTACCAAAGAAGAAATTCAGATGATCTACGAAAAGGAATTTGCAGCAGATCGATTGAACCAAGTTCGGGATATTTTTCTATTTAGCTGCTATACCGGCTTGGCCTATGTGGATGTAAAGCAATTGTCAAAATCTAACATCAATATCGGGATTGATGGCGATCAATGGATTTTTACCCACCGTCAAAAAACCGATACTTCAACAAGGGTTCCATTATTGCCTGTGGCTCAGGAACTGGTTTTAAAATATGAAAACCATCCGCAGTGTGTCAATTCAGATGTCCTGTTTCCTGTTCTAAGCAATCAGAAAATGAATTCTTACCTCAAAGAAATTGCGAGCGTCTGCGGGATCAGCAAAGATTTGACATTTCATATCGCAAGACATACATTTGCCACTACTGTTACCTTGTCCAATGGTGTTCCTATTGAAAGTGTGAGTAAAATGCTTGGCCATACTAATATTAAGACTACTCAGCATTATGCGAAGATTTTGGATAAAAAAGTGAGTGATGATATGGCGGTTTTAAGGGGTCGGCTTTAAACTAAACAATAAATTGTGAATTAGTCAATATTAATCTTTTAAGTTATTCTTCTGATCATAACTGTTAGAAATATTGACTAATTTATTTGCTAACAAAAACTTTATATATTATTGCACTTTCTTTTTTTGAATATTCCAAATAGGCTTAAAATGATTTATCAATTCCTCTTCCAGCATATTTCTGTACGATTCTGGCTCAGTAATTATATACTTTATTTTAATTTCATTTCCATTTAATCTTTCTTGAATAATAAGATCTAATTTTGCACCAGTATGTTCATTTTTACTTACAAAATGATTTTTAATTCTAGTTTTAAATAAGTGTCCCTTAGATTTGCCAATATAAACCAACTTTGGAATTTGTTTTTCATTCACAATATAAATACAATAAACAAAACCACTATTCTTGATATTTGTTATAGTATCAAAAGTTAAAAGATTATTTATATCAGAAATATAAGTTATACATTCTTCAATTTGTTCCGAAATTATATTTTTAACTACCATATGATTTTCTTATTAAGTAATAAAGTCTTTCACATCATAAATTGAATGTAATCTATCTTTTATAGGTTCTGGGATTTCATTACTTCCAATTTCTTTATTGACATCTATTTTGCTTTCATAATAATTATCAATACTAATTGTATTAAAGGTTTGTATAAACTTATTTAAATTTAAGAACAATTGAACAACTTGATTTACTTCTACTGAATGCTTTAAGTAGGGATAAAAAACTTGAATTTTATTTTGAAAATCTAATTCTTGTGATTTATTTAATTTCCTATAGCTTAAAGAATTAATTCTGTCAATCCTACCAGTTCTTTGCTCCATATCACTTGGATTCCAAGCGATACCATAATGATAAATATTCTGGCAAAATGTATGTAAATCTTCTCCTTCTCTAAAAATATCTGTGGTAACTAATACATATGGCATTCCAGGCATTCTAAATTGAGAAGCTATAATTCCTCTATTTCGTTTATCTTGTCCGCTTGTACCAATTACAGGAACAAGATTCCTTAATACCGATTCTATTCTTTTTTCATCTTTTGTATCAAAATTTGATGAAACTATTAAATCGAATTCATTGATAATTGTTTTTATTTCTTCTAAAACAAAATGGAACGGAGCATCTTTAGTTATCAAATTGAATAAAATTTCTTCAAATTCTTCGTTTTGAGAATCGGCTAAGAATCCTGCAAGCAAGCCAGAACCATTTCTAAATATATTTTTTAAAATTACATTTAGTACTTTTAAATCTAAAAGAAATATCTCAGTTTGAGTATTTAATCGTTTATTAATCCAATTGCGAAATTCATTATCACAATATTCTATTAAAAACCTTGTTAAAAAAGTAGTATTTTTAAGTTCCCCTATGTTTATTACGTTGCTTTTTTTTGTATAAGATTTATTCAGAATTCCTTCTTTAGAAAAGTAATCGTAGACTGTTTCAGTTTCTTTTTTGAAACTTTGGTTCTTACGTGCTTCAGGAGTAATTTTTTCTAGATAGTTTGAATTTAAATCTTCGATATCATAATCAATGAAATTAAAATGATTATTTAAAATGATAGGATTCAACTCAAACCAATTTTCTCTATACATCTTAGTTCTGTATGGGAAACCTGGATTATTTTTTTTGAAATAGTCTAAAAAGAAATAACCACTGTGTTCATTCTCATCAACCCCTTCACTTCCCTCCGTATTTTGATAAAGGAATTCTTGGAAGGAATTGCCGATTGCAAGAATCGTTTTCGATTTTAATTCAGAAGAAATATTTCTAAGATTTTTAATAATAAAGTCATCAATAATCTTTTTAAAACTTGAATTCTTTTTATCGTAGTATGCAAATTCAAGGAATGCTAGCCCTTGCTCGATGTAATTACTCTCATAAATAAAATTATGTTGTAAGAGATTTGATTTTATCTCTTTTTTTAATAATAAAAACAGTTAAAAGATCATTTAATCGGGCTTTTATTTTTTGTGTATTATATAAGTCAATAACACTATCTATTATCTGTTTATTTTTATTAAAACTTTTTTGTGCTTTTTTTAATTGTTGATTAATTACGATTTCTCTCTCATACTTTTCAATGATCCTTTTTTCAAGCTCCATTGCTGAAGCTATCCTTCTTACAAAAATTAAAGATTTATCTTGATAATGTAATTGATTAATAATTTCATTTTCTAATTTTGTCTGTTTTGGATGAGGAGGAAATTGTTTAAAAGTTTCATTATATGAGTTTATAATATTTCTTACAATATTTAGATCCTGGCTATCTTTGGTTTTACGACTTTCTGTTTGTTCATATTCTTTTGTATTATCTTCCGAATATTCAATACCATTTTCATTTTTATTTAAAGTCTCCTTCTTTCTATCAAGATCAACATTATAAGTTTCAAAGCCAGCAAGCATTCCGATTTCAAATAAAGCATTATTTTTTTGGTTTAAGTGCTTAATAGATTTATATTGAATAAGTTGCCAAAAAACACTTTCAAATGTATCATCCATTGTCAGATGATCAGCCTCTTCTGATTTGTTTACATTCCCCTTACGATGTTCTTCTCTGCATTGATTTCTTGAAACGGTATCGTCTTTTAATAAGTATTCTAGGTTACCTCTAATTAAGAATTTTTTTAATAGAGCCTCTATCTCTATATTATTTTTTGCAGTATTAAGTAGATGTTTTTGTGTAAAGCAGGATATTTGATTTTTAATCTCATAAAGATTTCTATCTTTTGGAGTTGCAGATAAGCATATAATTTTCTTAGCTAAAGGGAATTTAACTTGTTTTTTTAATTCTGGAAAATCCTCGAAAATCAGTTTATCTTTAATTGCTCCCAAAAAACGTGAAGTAATTTCATTTCTTATAGATTCTTCTCTTGTTTCATCTCCTGGCCCATATTTATAATTATGTGCTTCATCTACGATTAAACAATTGATTTTAGGAGATAATGCATTCATTAAGTAAGCAATTAGATTACGTAACTTTCTTAAATTTGAAGCTATAAAATAATCCTTATCATAAGCTTTTTCTAAAATATCTTGTGCGTACAAATCATTTTTAAAAACTTCTCGTATAAAATATTCTTGTAAGTTTCTTCGACCATTGCTTGCTATGACTAAGCTGCTAAATGACGTCATTCTAAAAATTGTAACAGGATCTTCTTTCTCAATTGCTTTGATTCTGTCTTTTATGCAATTTTCAAATGTATAGGACTCTTTTACATTGGTATTATCTAAAAGATAATTTTTAGAAACAAAATTCCCTAGTTCTTTCTTCCACTTATCCTGTAAGTTCTTTTTGGGAACAATTATAAGATCCTTTTGTAAATTTTTATTTTTTGAAAAATGTCTAAAAAGTAAAATTATTCCTGCAGCAATATAAGTTTTGCCTAATCCTACTTCATCAGCTATGTATAAGACATTGTTATCAGGATTATTTAAAAATTGATAACCTTTAGTAATTACAGCAAGTTGTCTATCAGCAAGTTCTTTACCAATAGATTCATTTGTTCGCAGATTAAGGATTGATTCAATGTCGGTTTCGATATTAATCATATTCGGCTAATATTTGTTCGACAATCCATTTCTCTTTCTGTTTTAAGTCCGGGATGTTATTTGCGAGATCTTCTGTTATTCTTGTAAATTGATTTCTTTTACTTTTTATATCGCTAATAAATTGCTTCCATATTTTTTCATCAACTAACCTTTTTGCTGAGCATTTTTCTGCTTTTGCATACATCATTTGATCCACAATTTTTAAGATCATCCAATAAAAACTTTTTTGAATTTTATCTTCTTTAAATTGATTAGCAATATCATTCAAATAAAAAGAAAGTGTATCAATGTTTTCGGTTAATAAATAATACTGGATATTTTTAAATTGTTCTCTCTGTTCAGTTTGATTAAGGTTTTTTGAAGGGAATAAATATTTTTCCATCCTTATTAATCCATTAAAATGAGTAGCCATTTCATTTAACAATAATTTAGTCTCAACTTTGGAAATATCGATTACACCAGATTCATCAGTAATTTTTTCAGCTATACTCCGTGTAATACTTTCTTTAGAAAACTCATCATCAAAGAACTGCCAATATCTTAGAATAGTATAAGCATCTAAATTAAATCCTAAAGGCTTAGTATTTATATAATCCTGATTTGCATAATAACTATATACAACCGATTTTGAATTTTCAATGCTTACTACTTGAATTAGTGAATTTTTTGCCAACTTTTTACAATCCAAAGTGTCAATAGAAACCTTTGATTTACCATTTTTTATCTGCTGACCTTTGAATAACTCAAAAAAATTACAATTCTGATTTTTAATATTTGCCTTAATACAAAGTTCCCTATTTTTCCAATCAATTGTAAAATCGATATCGGGTGCATTCCTATTAAATGAATTAGCAGAAATAGGATTCTCTAAATCAACTTTACCTGAAATGAAAATCAACTCATCAATATTTAAATTATTAGTTCTTTTTAAGAGTTTTATACCATTATTTTTTTCACAATAAAGAACTGCTGATTCAATATTCGAAGAATTATTTTTACCTGAAAAAATAGCCCAAGCAGGATTAGTAAAATTAACAGAACCTACAATAGTGTAAGAGTTCTCAGCACTATAAAACTTATATATTTTCGAATGTTGATTTCTTACCTCAGTATTTAGACTTGAATCATTCCAATGACACCAATCTAATCCCGCTTTTTCTAAATCTACAAAATGTTTCTTTTCTAATTGAACTTCATTATTCCTTAATGAAGGAATTAAACATTTGATTTTTTTTATATTTTTGGACTTAAGCCATTCGAGCAAACTATTATCAGGACTGAAATATGGTGAGACAATTTCAATTTCTTCTATTGTTTCTTTTTCAAAGATATTTTTTTGTAAAAAGTCTTCAAATTTATTAGAATAGTTATTGAAAAATTGAAAATCTATATCTACATATCTTAAAAAGTTATTAATGAGATTTTCAGATTCTAGTAGTTTTGGAATATGACCTAATTTATTGGTGCTATTTATATAATCTTGAACGGAATTAGTAGAAGATCTATTTGGTTGTAATTTACTTCTACTAATTTCTTTGTAGGAAAAACATTCAAAATTATCGCACCACCCACTAACGGTCATATTACCAGAACCAGTTATGAACAATAGTTTTTGTACTCCATTATCTTGCAATAGAATCATAGTTTGTTTCGGATGAAAATTTGCTATTTTTCCTTTTGGGGATGGCACTTTTAAACAATTAATATCATATCCTAATGATGGAGCATTGGTTTGATCTTTCGCATAATAATCACAATAAACTGATATTGGTGGTATTTGATTTTCTTTTGCCAGCTGTCTCCATAAAATCTTATTATGAATTTCTTCGTCATTGAAATTTTTACCAGTACTAGATATTAATAAGGGCATTATGTAATTTTCAAAAAACTTTGGATCAAAATTAAAAGTATAAAATATAGCTGCGATAACTTTTTTAGCACCTATCAATTCCCCAATCTTTTCTTTTAGTATTAGTTTTTCCACATTAATTTAATTGATTAAAGAGATTGAGATAGCTCCAAAAAAAATAATTGTTATCATTATTTCTTTCTGGATTATAATCATTATAAAACGAAGCGCCTTCAAAATGATTTATTTCATAACCATTTTCTGTGATTTCCATCCAAGGAGAAGAATTTCTCAGTTTACAAATGGTTTTATTACGTTCTATTAAACCTTTTACGAGATCATTACTATTATTGTTATGAAGTATGGCTAAAGCATTTAATGTTTCATCAAAACCTTCTGTAATTAGCCCTTTGATTTTACATTTCGAAATGAATTCGCTTTTCTCAATCTCTTCATTTGTCCAGAATGATTTTGTTTGCAAATACCTGAAAATTCTGTTTAAAGGGCATATTGTTTTTTCAACT
>NZ_JBBCQL010000231.1:0-7447 GCF_037149975.1 Chryseobacterium sp. VD8
ATCAGCGAGTTCGTCATACGTTTTCTTTGTTTTCCATTCTTTCTGAGGTTTCAAGATAACCATCATATCAGTAGCTTCCGGTGGCATTGGGTCGGTAGGTACTTCAGCAGCGCCAGTTTTACCAACAACCATTTTTACCTCATCAAACTGTTTTATAATTCTTGAAGCCTGCATTGAAGTTTCAATACTTTGATTTAAGGAACTTCCTTGTGGAAGGATACAGTGGAATGCAAAATCGCCTTCCTGCAACTGAGGTATAAATTCACCACCCATTCTCCCAAAAACAAATATTGCTACAGCAAAGAGAGCTACGGTTCCTCCAACCAGCCAATATTTTATTTTTAATGCTTTTTCCAATAAAGGCTGATAAACTTTCTGAATTCTGTTCATCATTTTATCAGAGAAATTTTCTTTGTGGCTCATCTTTTTTGATAAGAATAAAGCACTCATCATCGGAATATAAGTCAATGATAAAATCAGAGCGCCCAAAATAGCAAATCCCACAGTTTTAGCCATAGGCGTAAACATTTTACCTTCTACTCCCACCAATGTTAAAATCGGAATGTATACAATTAGAATAATGATTTCTCCAAATGCTGCACTACTTCTGATTTTGGATGCAGAAAGAAAAACTTCTTCATCCATTTCTGCTTGGGTAAGCATTTTTTTTGATTTATTCAAGCCTAAATGATGTAAGGTAGCTTCCACAATAATAACTGCCCCATCAACAATAAGCCCGAAATCAATCGCTCCTAAACTCATCAGGTTAGCACTCACACCAAACACATTCATCATTCCTAATGCAAACAGTAATGATAATGGAATAGCTGATGCTACAATTAAACCTGCTCTTAAATTACCCAAGAAGATAACAAGTACGAAGATGACAATGAGTGCACCTTCAATTAGGTTTTTTTCTACTGTGTCGATTGCTCTTCCAACCAGGTCGGTTCTATCTAAATAAGGTTCAATTACAACGTCTGCAGGAAGAGATTTTTGTATAACTGGTATCTTTTCTTTAATTCTGTTCACCACTTCATTACTGTTGGCTCCCTTTAGCATCATAACAACACCTCCCACAGCATCGACCTGACCATTAAAAGTCATTGCACCATATCTCACAGCACTTCCCAGACGCACTTCAGCAACATCTTTTATGAAGATTGGAACACTGCCCGTATTATTTTTAACTACAATGTTCCCTGCGTCTTCTAAAGATGTTACCAAACCGATTCCACGGATAAAATATGCATTTGGCTTTTTATCAATATAAGCACCTCCTGTATTCTGATTATTTTTTTCGAGAGCGGTAAAAATATCAGATATACTTACGCCCATCGCTCTTAATCTGTCTGGATTTACAGCGACCTCGTATTGTTTTAACTGACCGCCAAAACTGTTGATCTCTGCAACTCCAGGTGTTCCATTAAGCTGTCTTCGCACAATCCAGTCCTGCATTGTTCGCAGTTCTTTAGCATCATACTTTTTCTCACTGCCTTTTTTGGGATGCAGGATATATTGATAAACTTCTCCAAGTCCAGTACTAACAGGGGCAAGTTCAGGAGTTCCAACACCTTGGGGAATTTCTTCTTCTGCTTGTTTTAATTTTTCAGTAACCAGTTGGCGAGCAAAATAAATATCTACCTCTTCTTTAAAAACAACTGTAATCACTGATAGACCGAATCTAGAAATACTCCTAGTTTCCTCAATATCTGGTACATTTGCGATACTTTGTTCAATTGGGAAGGTAACAAGTTGTTCTACTTCCTGTCCAGCAAGTGTGGGACATACTGTGATGATCTGCACCTGATTATTGGTAATATCCGGTGTAGCATCAATTGGCAGTTTGGTTGCGCTCCAAACTCCCCAAATAATCAATAACAAGGTCATGATACCAATGACAATCTTGTTCTTGATACTAAATCTTATGATTTTATCTAACATTGAATTTAATTTTTATTGGATTGCCCAAAGTTAAAATCAGTATAAAACTGAATTTAAAAGATGATGCAAAGATGAATAGGATTACAGTGCAATGATATTGCAAAGTTTCCAAGACAATTTAGATGAAAGGGAATCCTTCCATCATATCAATAAAAATTATATTTTAGGCGGTTGCCAGATTTGGTCGTACACCAAATAAGCGAAGTCGTTTTTCTGAAAATGGATTTTCTTAGAAAAAAACGCAGTAGCGATTCTTGAAAAAACTAGAATTGGTTCGATTTTATAAGATGCCACCGTGGTTCTGCAACAGTTGCAAGAACAAAATGGAGAACAAGAATCTGCCTTCGAATGTGAATCTTCTTGTGTCTTTGAACTTAAAGAATAATTGAAATCTTGCTTAAAAGACTGAGCATTTGCACTATCTAGACATGGCATTATGGATAACGCCACAAAATAGATGATGAAAAGTAGTCTTACAAATTTCATAATGCAAATGTATAAAATATAATTACCAAAAAAATATTTTATCCTAAAATTTTAAGGAAATTATACATTTGATTATGCCGAATCAAAAAAATAAAATACCTACAATACATCTAAGTCATTTATAATTATAGAAAAAAACTGATGCTTTTAGATAAAATTAGATATGTACATTTAAATAATATTGCCACCATAATTTAATTTTAACTCAATTTTTCAGTAAACTAATTTTCATTTTTTTCAAAACAAAATTATATATTAATTTACACTTGATTTTTAGATGAATAATATATTAAATTCTTATATCAATATTGGTCTTTCCAAATTATAATACTTCTTTAATATAGATGTACATATTAAATATTCAAAAAATCATCTTAAAATAGGTTCTAAAATTGAACTGAATTTACGTAATTTTCTTTAGTAACCTTTTTCTAAGAACTGTTTCTGAATCTGTAAAACTGACTCTTTTGAAGGGTAAAAACTAAAGTAATCTAAAACTTTTAAAATTATAGAACTTGAAATATTTATACCTCCCTCCAGAATTTCTAATCGTGAATATTCCTCATTAATAGTGATTTTATCTGTTTTTGTCGTTCTTATCTTCATAAGCGGCATGTGATTCTCGCTGTCCAAATGTAATCTTCTATCTTTTAACTCATTAAATATAATAGAAATACTCAAACCTTCTTTATATAATCCTTCTATTGTTAAGTGTTCAATAAAAACATATAGTTGAGTAAGATAATGTATAATACTTGTATAATAAAACAAGTATTGACCAGAAGGAAATTTTGATGCCCAAGCCCCTCTCAAATGATCACCTTCTAGCCAGTCTTCTACAAAGCTGTTAATCATGCAAAAACTCTCTGACAAATACATTCTCCACAGTTCTTTTCGAGCTCCTAAATCGGAAAAAGCCTCGTAAGAATTTTCAGCAGTAACTAAACTACCCTCGTGTAACGTTCTTGGTATAAATGGCAATGACCATGACGCCTTTACCTGTGCTTTTTCGACAACTTCAAGACATCTTTTAAGACTATGTAAATTACCTTTTTGAAGAGGAGTTATATAAACTTCGCAATTGCCTTTCGATTTTATTAATTCATATGATGATGTCTGCTGAAAAGCTTTTATTTCTGCGTCAAATATTTCTGCGTCAATATTGGGAATGGTATAGCCAAAACTTTTTCTGCGTTGCATTAATCTAACGGCTGCCAACTCAATGAGATCTCGCAAATCGCTGACATTTGATATGGCTGCGCTTTCAGGTCTCTTATTTGTATTTCTATAATACAAAGTACTTGCTCTCATTTCTCCGTCCAGAGTTTTTTTACAAAGAGTTGGAATTTCTTTGAAAGAGAAGATCTTGATTACCACATATTTTAATTCGTTTCTATCTTCCGGAAAATAGACATTGAAATCTACCATTGGTTCTGCATATTTTGAAACCTGATCTCGCATTTCATCATATTTGTAAGTGATAATATTTTTCTGGTCAACTCCTACATTAATAAATTCATTATCCTTTTCCTCAATTCCAATTACAATGTGACCTCCATCTGGTAGATTTGACATTGCCAAGATATCTTTTGTTAGCTTCTTATAATCCCAAGGACTGTTTGCTTTAAAATCTAGTGAAGGGCTTTCCGTTTGACCCTCAATCAATCTTATAAAATCTTCTGTATTCATTTATTTTCCAATTTTATTAATATATTTCCCAAAAATATCTCACGACAAAATGTTAATTATTTAAATTGAAGTAATTCTTCTCGTAACATATAGGCTTTAGGAGAACTTCTTTTGACTAGAAAATCTAAAATAAATAGAAAGTCAGCTAAAGTATTTTTATCTCTTTTTATTTTACCACCATATTTATAAAAAGCTTTTTCAACGAATTTTTCTAAAATATCGTTCTCGACCAGTTCAGCATTTTGGCTTTGGAGCATGGGAACAATCCATGATATTGAGTTAGGCATAAAATTATAAAATGCAATGCCACTTAAAAATTTTATCGATGAATTAATTCTGTTAAATCCTAAAGTAATTATAAAATCTTTGAAATATAAGCTTTTACCATCCAATACTGACCATTTTTCAGAGCTCTCCACCCAGTCAATGTCAAAAAGAAAAATTGGTAGAAATCTCGCATTGCTGTTATTGATCATCCAATCTTTCAAAAATTCCCAA
Source organism: Chryseobacterium sp. VD8 (assembly GCF_037149975.1). NCBI lineage: Bacteria > Pseudomonadati > Bacteroidota > Flavobacteriia > Flavobacteriales > Weeksellaceae > Chryseobacterium > Chryseobacterium sp. VD8. The sequence goes on from NZ_JBBCQL010000231.1 coordinate 4,618, forward strand.
AATATCCAGAAATTTTCGAGTTGAATTCTACCTATCGCTGCTCTAATAAACTCTTCAACTAACTTATATATAAATTTTAAATAATCATCAGGGATACTTTTTTCAGGTGTTTCTATACTTGAATCAAGTATTTTTTTTAAGAGAGGTAATGATAATTCTGTAGGCTGATTCAGCAGATATCGTGGATAATAAAAAGTAAATGCATGTCTACTTTCATAAAAATCCAGCATGCTTGATTTGGGATCATTTAAAAAAACAGTGTGTAGTGTCAGAACATCCTGAATAAATTTGTGGTGAGCAGGAAGAGCCGTATTCCATGGGATGATACGAAGCATGTCATCCAAGTACCACTGAGTATGTAAGTCTAATGAAACGATAATTTCATCAGGTATGTTTATACTTCCTTTGATAACAGAATTAATTAGTACTTCCGACCAATTGTCTTCTTCCGACTTATTAAAATCACGAGCACTTAATTTCCCTTGATGATATAACATTCGCTTTCTCTCGCTTTCTTTATTTTGTGCCTTTAGAATTACGATGGCTTCTGCTAATCCATACCAACAGTTTAAAACAAAATCAGGTTCAAATAATACTAATTCCTGTAAAATAGCGTGCTGCAAAGCGATTCGTTCCCTAGCGTCAAGACCCTTTAAAAGTAAACGGAAAATTAATTCTTTAACCTTCAATTTTAAATCTTGCTCAATATCAACTTTAAAAATATAGCATAATCCTTTAAGAGAAGGTATATTATCCAATAAATCAAAATTAATAGCGTATGGATCTGTTTTCGCTAATTTTTTTGCTTCTAAATTGATAATAGTTTCACAACACCATGCAATTTCATCAGGTTGAAGTTGATTTGAAAAGTCACGAAGAGCAATAGACGCCATAGTACCTGGAGAAACCATAATTTCTCGTCTACCATCTAGTTGCAAAATAAATTCATATCCTATTTTCCAAGTTTCATAGTTATGATCATCAACTTCTTCGTATTCGAAAACTTTTCTTGCCCAAGTCGTATTAGCTGTCGGAACTGTATAATCATTCCCACTTTCTACAACATTTCTAATTGTATCATCATATCCGGGAACTACCTGAACATAATTTTCATATCCCTTTTGATTAAAATGTTTAAATTCATACTTTCTAGCATCCATATCAAACAAAAACTTTTTAAAAAGCCAATCATCTTCCTTGACATTCTCCCACATTCTGTCGACCTGTTTGAATAAAAGTTCATTATACTCTCGTTGATAAAACATATAGTCAGCCACAAATCCAACTAAACCTACATAATACTTATTGCGATGAATTCTTTGATTTGCGGCAATTCGTTCTTTTCTTTCGAATTCTTCGTCATTATAGACATTGCTTCTCATCATATCCGAAGTAGACCTTGTAGAATCCCACTTAAAAAACAGTGGGACACCTAATAAGGAGACAGAAGTTTCATCAACTAAATTAGGAAATGCTTGTAAAATGCTGCAGACCACTCCTAAAATGGCAATATTGTTAGACTCTCTTATCAACCTGTCTAAAAATATGCGTGCTGTTGAAAAATCTTTTTTATCCCCAATTTCTAACAAAGTCTTTTCCAAAGCCATCAGCACTGATATTAAGACCTTATCATAAATTGAAAATCCTCGGTACATAGACCAGTACTCAGGATTCCCATAGTATACACCACACGATCCATCTTCAAAAACAACCTCAATCCTTTCCACCCCTCTCTTTTTTAAAGACAGAAGAATTTCATAATTTTTTTCAAAAGCATCATTTAAAAATGGAATAAGGAAATCAAGAGCTTTTTCACCGTGATACAAAAACATCCAATAAAAAAAAGTCTGATAACCTGATGGTAATCCATAATCATATTCTAAATCTTTATTTAAACCAAAATCATTTACTTTAGGCTCTCGAATAAGCATACTATTAATACTCCCCGGTGCATATTTCTCTTCCTTTTGAGCCCAGTCTTCAGTAGCCATTTGAATAACTTCTTCAGGGAAAAAGCGACAAATTTGATCTGAAATAACACCTCCGGTAATATAAGCTCTTATTTCTCGTAGAAAAGCAGGATCAGTCCATCTTTCATTACCTGTTTCAGGAATCAAGCAAGCTTGAATAATCGAAGCAATAAGTTCCTGATCGGCTGCCGTCAATTTAAAAAGAATTTTAATATATTTTTTTAAATATTCAGAAGATTTCCTGCCTAATCTCCTCTGAATTGAACGACCCTGCAACCTAAAAATAAAATCTTCCAACAGAAAAGCAGCGCTTTTTGCACCAGATGGAAGTATGCCTTGGTTAAATTCAGGGAGCTGTTTTGACCATGATTCAATAAGAGTCAAATGTTTTAATTCAAAATTTTGCAGCTTAATTTCATTAATATTAGCTTTGATAAAATCAATTATATAATCCCATCCGGAGCCAATAGGCAGAAGATCATTAAAATTTCTTTTTTGAGGATCTATTTTTTTACAACTCGTTTGTAGTAAATAGATTATGCGATCCAACAATTTCGCTTCATCTTCAAGAAGCTGTACTTTTAAACTATCCAGTAGTACTTTGGAATGATTTGATCTAAGTGAAACAATCAGTAGCTCATCTTTCCATGAAGGGGACAGAGTATCATCACTTAAGAGCTCGTGCATAAAATATACGGAAGCTTCCGGTTCATATTCACAAAACTCTTCCATCCATAATCTGAATGCCCTTCTCATGGCGGGAGTATTTTCTATCGAAAGTAAAAAAACTTTTTAGTTTTCAATCTCCGATTTTTGTTTTCTTATTAATATGATCTATGCCCAATCTTCTATTATGTCGT
>NZ_JBBCQL010000232.1:0-7244 GCF_037149975.1 Chryseobacterium sp. VD8
GTTTTTTTGAAAATTCAGAATATTTAATTCCAAAAAGATATGAATATAAAGGATATTTGAATAAAAACGAATTTTTGATTATGAGAAGAAGACATCTTTTTGATATGAGTTCTCCAAATCCTTATATAAGAGGTACGATAAATGATGAAAACGGAAAAACATTCATTAGAATGGAATTCACTCCCATAAAATATTCCGGTATATCCTTAATTTTTCTGATAATTTTTTTAATTATATTTTTCAATATTCCTTTCCAAGGCGGTTCTGATATGTCTTTTATAGTAATTATACCAATAATTGGAGTTATAAATTATTATTTTACTCTAAAAAGAAATATTACTAGGGGAAAATACGATTTTGAAAGAGAATTAAATTTTATAGTTCAGAAAAATAATATGTTAAAAAATACACGATAATTATTCACTCCGTTTCACCGGTTCTAAATTCTCCAGTTCTTCTGGCGTGAAAAGTCTGTAAATGACTTTGAATGTTTTTCCCAGAGGTGTTTCTAAAGAGAATGCGCCCGGTCCGAAACCATCGACAACATCGAGTGTAAAATGTGAGTATTTCCAGTATTCGAAGAGATCACGGTCGATCCAGAATTCATGATTGTTAATCGTACCGATCATCGCATCGTTCATTCTCGGGTAAAATCCTCCTTTTTCAAAACACTGCGGCTGCGTTCCTTCACAGCATCCTCCTGCCTGATAAAACATCAGATCACCGTATTTTTTTTCCAGTTCCCAAATGACTTCCAGAGCTTTTTCGGTTGCTGAGAGTCTTGCTATTCTTGTTTGCATTTTTCTTTATTTTTAGTGAATTAAAGGTCTACGAACACAGTTCAGAAGTGAAGTAAAAAATCTTTATAAATAAGGTTTAGATTCTTCCTTCGTCAGAATGACAACATTTTCGGTATTTCAGAATGTCATTATCTCTTCTTTGATCCATTCGCAAAAATCATGTTCTTAACGCCTCCGTTTCCCTCGTCATTATTTTTCTTACATAAAGTTAAAAAGTTTCGGCGAAATGTCATTTCGCCGAAACTCTAAATTTATTTAATTCGAACTTCCTGCAATATCGAGAACAATTCTGCCATCGATCTGCCCTTTCTTCATTTTATCGAAAACATCGTTAATATCTTCTAATTTTGCCGGGGTTACCGTTGCTTTCACCAGTCCTTCATTTGCAAAATCCAGTGCTTCCTGAAGATCTTTTCGAGTTCCTACGATGGAGCCTCGCACCGTGATTCTTTTTAATACGGTTTCAAAAATCGGAAGTTCAAATGATCCCGGCGGAAGACCATTTAACGCGATTGTTCCTTTTCTTCTGAGGACATCAATTCCCTGTTTAAAGGCAATCGGAGATACTGCTGTAATTAATGCACCATGCATTCCGCCAACCTCTTTATGGAGGTATTCTCCGGGATCTGTTGTTTTGGCATTCACGACCAGATCTGCGCCTAATTTTTTAGCCAGATCCAGTTTATCATCTGCAACATCAATGGCGGCAACATGCATTCCCATGGCTTTTGCATACTGAACGGCAACGTGTCCCAATCCACCGATTCCTGAAATGGCAACCCATTCTCCCGGTTTTGTTTCCGTTTCCTTTAAACCTTTATATACGGTGACTCCCGCACAAAGAATCGGCGCAATTTCTAAAAAGTTAACATCCGGTTTCAGGTGTCCTACATATCGTGAATCTGCAATGACATATTCGGCAAAACCTCCATCAACGCTGTATCCTCCGTTTTTCTGGGCTTCACAAAGTGTTTCCCAGCCTGTAATACAATAATCGCAGCATCCGCAGGCAGAATAGAGCCACGGAACCCCCACTGCATCTCCTTCTTTTACAAAAGCTTCAGGACCACATGCAACGACAATCCCCACTCCTTCATGTCCCGGAATTAAAGGCATTTTTGGTTTTGCAGGCCAGTCACCGTCCACCGCATGTAAATCTGTGTGACAAACGCCACAGGCGATTACTTTTACGAGTACTTCATATCTTCCGGGTTCTCTTACGGGAACTTCTTCTATTTTCAGGGGTTGTCCATAGCCTTGAACAACTGCTGCTTTCATTGTTTTTGGAATCATTATTTATTTTTTTGAGTTGGTTTTTAAGTTTAGTCTGGTTCTTTAAAGTTTTGATACGTTCTAAATGACACAAAAGTTCCTGCTCACCCGAAAATTCCGGATCAGGACGAATGGTTGTTCGCGTGAGGGATAGGAAGGGCGGCGAGGAACGAGCCGGTGCGGAGTGAAACGGAGCACCGAAACGAAGTGGAGCCCTGAATAGCCCGACCGTTTTTCCCCGTTGCCGAGACGGGGAAAACGGGCACGCCCTAATATTTAAGATTAAAAGAAACCTAGTTTGTTTTTGTTGTAGGAAATCAGCATATTTTTGGTCTGACGGTAATGATCCAGCATCATTTTGTGGTTTTCGCGACCGATTCCCGACTGTTTGTATCCTCCGAATGGTGCTCCTGCAGGATATGCATGATACTGGTTTACCCAGACTCTTCCTGCTTCAATATGACGCGGAATGTTATAAAGCTGATGGGCATCTCTTGTCCATACTCCTGCTCCAAGACCGTAAATGGTGTCGTTTGCAATTTTTAATGCTTCTTCTTCGTCTTTGAAGGTGGTGAATGCCAGAACAGGTCCGAAAATTTCTTCCTGGAAGATTCTCATTCTGTTGTTTCCTTTGAAGATGGTCGGCTGAATATAATATCCGTCTTCCAGACCTTCGCCAACATGATTTACATCTCCCCCGACAAGCACTTCTGCGCCTTCTTCTTTTCCTAATTTGATGTAGGAAAGGATTTTGTCTTTCTGAATCTGTGAAGCCTGCGCTCCCATCATTACGGTTTTATCTAAAGGATTTCCGACTTTAATGGCTTTTACCCTTTCGATCACTTTGGCAATGAAGGCATCTGCAATGTCTTCCTGAACCAGTAATCTTGACGGACATGTACAGATTTCACCCTGATTCAAAGCAAAAAGAACTGCGCCTTCAATAGCTTTATCTAAAAATTCGTCGTCCGCATCCATTACCGAATTGAAGAAAACGTTTGGAGACTTTCCTCCTAATTCTAACGTTACAGGGATGATATTTTCTGTTGCGTACTGCATGACCAGTCTACCGGTTGCTGTAGATCCTGTAAAGGCTGCTTTTGCTACTTTCGGGTTGGTTACCAAAGCTCTTCCCAATTCTGCTCCGAAACCGTTCACAATATTTACAACACCTGCCGGAAGCAGATCGCCGATGAGTTCCATAAGAACCATAATGGAAATCGGAGTACTTTCTGCGGGCTTTAAAACAACGCAGTTTCCTGCTGCCAAAGCCGGAGCTAATTTCCAGACTGCCATTAAGATCGGGAAATTCCACGGAATGATCTGTGCGATTACTCCAAGCGGTTCGTGAACGATTAATGAAACGGTATCTTTATCCAGTTCGTTATGAGAGCCTTCTTCTGCTCTGATAACGGATGCAAAATATCTGAAATGATCGATCGCCAAAGGAATATCTGCTGCTAAAGTTTCTCTTACCGCTTTTCCGTTATCGATGGTTTCAACAGTTGCGATGTATTCTAAATTCTGCTCGATCCTGTCGGCAATTTTATTCAAAATGATACTTCTTTCTGTGGAAGAAGTGTTTTTCCATGTCTGGAATGCTTTTTCGGCTGCATTTACCGCCAGTTCAAGATCTTCTTTGGATGAATGCGCTGCCTGTGTGAAATTTTTACCGTCAATAGGTGAAACGACGTCGAAGTATTCTCCGCTAACGGGAGCTGTAAACTGCCCGTTGATGTAATTGTCATATCTTTTTTTGAATTCAGGCCATTGCAATAGTGTGCCTGATTGCTGTTGTGTTGTAGTGCTCATATTCGTACAATTTTAATTTTTATCTATTGCCAAATTACACTTCCCTTAGAGATTCGGATAGCACAATCGTACAAAAAAACTTCAAAATCGTGCAGACAGAAAATTTTATTATTTCATTAACAGTATTGTAAGCCGATTATTTTCTATATTTGAGTAAACAGGCTATTAAAAATGTTTAGAAATGAACAATAACAAGATTTTATTAGAAACTCCTGAATTGAAAAGGGAAAACCAGCTTATGCACTTGGTTGAAAATCAGACAAAATTCAATCTAAACAATTGTGAATTCAGCATCTACGAAACGCATAAGGCTGCTTTCGATGTAAAACTGCATTTTGAAACGATTGCATTCACGGCAATGCTTCGAGGCAAAAAGCATATGAAAATAGATCATAAAACGGGCTATTTCGATTATTATCCCGGAGAAAGTGTTTTGGTTTCGCCGGGAGAAACGATGGTAATCGATTTTCCTGAAGCGGATGAAACGCCTTCCCAGTGTATTTCTTTAAGCCTGAATCCTGAATTCATAGAGAGTTCTCTTAATCACCTCAATTATCATCTTCCGAAAGTAGACGAAACTTCGCGCTGGAATATTGAACTTGATGAATATTTTCTGTTTAATAATCAGTCTTTGGCTTCGGCAACGAATAATATCATGAGAATTGCCATGGACGATAATTCACAAAAGGATATTATGGCAGATTTTGCGTTGAAGGAACTTCTGATCCGCCTGATGCAGACTCAGGCAAGAAGCATGGTGGAGAAAAATATTGTAAAAAATAAATCCAGAATTGGTTTTGCCGTAGATTATATTAAGAAAAACCTTCATCAGAAATTATCGATAGACGGCATTGCAAAAATGGCATATGTAAGTAAATCCAATTTCTTTAAAATGTTCAAAGACGAACTGGGAACTTCTCCGAATGAATTTATTCTGCAGGAGAGAATCAATCGCGCAAAAGAACTGTTGGCAAGCCAGAACAGCATTAAGGAAACTGCTTATCAGACAGGGTTTTCGGATGCAAATTATTTTACGAGAGTATTTAAGCAATTAGTGGGAGTAACCCCGAAAAGTTATCAGGATACAGTGTTGTTTCCGGAATAAAAAAAACACCTCGAATTGAGATGTTTTAATATTATTCTTAATTTTTAATTATCCCTGATAATCATAATATCTTGCGCCTTTTAAAACAGGATTTTCCAATTCTACTGATGTTAAACCAAAGCCTTTATAGTTTTCGTTAACTGAATTTTGCAGTTGTTTTCTGTGGAGTTTTTCGTAAGTCTCAAAATCAATTGCTGTTCTGTTTTTTAAGCTTTCAAATAAATTCCATTTTTCAGCCACCTTTTTCCAGTTTTCTGAAACTTTTCCGGCAAAAACTTTGGATTTTGATCCGCTTCCGTATCCTAAAAATCCGATTTGCTGTCCTGCCAATTCTTCATTCTCGTTAAAAGAAGTCTGTAAAGCGGAAAGTAGAGCCATAAAAATGGAAGCGGTATACATATTTCCGATTTCCGAAGATGCACGTTGAGATTTTTCAATTTTATCATTAATAAACTGAAGGTATTCTTCTGATTTTGCCACCGCTTTTTGTTCTTCAGGAGTTTGGTAAGACAAACCGTTTTCTAAGCTGTAAATTTCTGTGAAAACTCTCTTTCCGTGGAAGGCGTAAGGAAGATGGAAGATCAGATATTTCCAGTTTTCGTAAGGCTTATTAAGCCCTGTAATTTCTTTATAATGATCGTAAGCTTCTCTAATTCTGTCCTGATAACACTGGTTGGAATATTGTCCGTCAAAGACAGGTTCATCCGTGAAAATTTCTATTTTTTCGGGAAAACTTTCGGGAGCATTCGTTAAATCTTCTTTTTTGAAATGACGACGCGGCTTGAAAAAGTCAAAGACCGATTCTGTGGCAACACCCCAATTGTTCTCAATTTCAATGAGATCAGGTTTTGAAGAAATTAAAACCGCAACTGCTCCTCCACCCTGTGTATATTCTCCGGAAGAAGCCAGTTCGTATTTTGCGTAATCACTTGCAATAACTACCGCTTTTTTATCAGGGTTTGCTCTTACAAAATCTAAAGAATTATGAAGCGCATCTACTGCTCCAATACACGCAAAAGTCATGTCTACCACATCACAATTCCTGAAAACCCGTTCTCCAAATTCTTTTTCGAGAACTTTTTCTACCATCTGCATAGCGTAAGAAGCGGTTGGTTTAGCGGCATCTAAAGCGCTTTCTGTTCCTAAATAAATTCTTGATATTTCTTTCGGATCGATGTTATAATCCTGTATGAGCTTAAGTAATGCTTCTGCTGCAAATGTTGCGGCATCTTCATGAACATCGGGAAAGCCCATTTTATGCAATCCCAATCCTTTTTCGAGTTTTGCAGGTTCGATTCCTCTTTTTTCTGCTAAATCTTTAATTTCCAAATATAATGAAGGTGCATAATAGCTTGCTGCCTCAATTCCAAAAGTCATATTTCTTAATTTTCATACGAATTTAGAAAATGTAAACGTTTAATCATATATGATTTTTAGCAATTATTAAAAATTTATTCAGAATATGATAAACCTCAGTGCATTATGTTTTATGCCTGAAGATGGAGATCTTGGATTATTGATCCTCAAACTCATTATTTTTCAGTAATTCTGCCAAAACTTTTTTTGCACGCATCACCCGAACTTTTGTATTGGCGACAGAAATGCCCAGTTCTTCGGCAATTTCTTTGATGCTTTTTTCTTCGAAAAATCTTAAACGAATGATTTCCTGATAATTGACATCTAAAGATTCTATTGTTTTTATGATTTTCTTTTGTTCTTCTTCGGAAATCATTAATTCTTCAGGAGATTTGGCATACTGGTTTTTTACTTCATCCAGATTTTCTGTAGGGTCCTGATTTTCTTTAGATTTTTTCCGCCAAAAATCGATGATGGTATTCTGGGCGATGGTGAGAACCCATGTTTTAAACTGAAAATGCGGATCGTACATTTCCAGCTTTGAAAGGACTTTTGAAAAAACATTTACGGTGATTTCGTCAGCATCATTTTCGTCGTGAACTTTTTTCATTACAAAAGAAAAAACATCAACCCAAAAAATGTTGATGAGCTTTGTCTGCGCTTTCTGGTCTTTTTCCTTCGCTTTCTGAATGAGAGGAAATAATTGTTCGTCGTTCATTAGTAACAAATATAACTGATTTTCGCTGAAAATACAACGCAGGAGATCAAATGATTTTTTGATAAAAATGGTATTGCCGACTGAGGTTTAGCCCTGATCGCAGCATTTGTCTGAGCTCATTTTGTTAGATATAGGTTTCGGCGGCAAAGCCGCCGAAACCTATATCTAACAAAATAGCGAG
>NZ_JBBCQL010000233.1:0-7234 GCF_037149975.1 Chryseobacterium sp. VD8
CCATCGTTGCGGCGTGAATTAACGCTGAAAGAGGAGTAGGTCCCGCCATCGCATCCGGCAACCATGTATATAATGGAACCTGAGCAGATTTACCGGTAGCACCGATAAATAAACTCGTTGTAATGAAAATGATTACCGTTCCGTCTAATTCAAATTTTCCTGCATTTTCTTTGATTGTTAAATAATCTACAGCATTCGTCTGTGAAGCTAACATGAAAATACCGATCAATAAAGCAAGGTCACCAATTCTGTTCATGATGAACGCTTTTCTTGCCGCTTTACCATACTCTTCGTTGGTATACCAGAATCCGATCAGTAAATAAGAACACAGTCCTACACCTTCCCATCCGATGAACAAGATTAAGTAGTTGCTTCCCATTACCAATAACAACATAGAGAAGATAAACAGGTTCAGATAAGTGAAAAACTTATAGAAACCTTTATCGTGGCTCATATATCCGATAGAGTAGAGGTGAATTAAAGATCCGATTCCTGTGATGATCATCACCATCATTAATGATAACTGATCGATCTGGAACCCGAAATTAATCTGAACTCCGTTTATTCTGAACCATTCAAAAGCTTTTACAATGACAGGCTGGCTTTCCGAATCAAAATTAATGAAAATACTTACTGCGATGCAGAAAGATGCAAAAACCATTGCTGTAGCTAAACTACCAACAACAATTTTTGGAAGATTTTTTCCGAAAAGTCCGTTTATAAGAAAACCTAAAAGTGGTAAAAGTATTATTGCATACACTAAATTTTCCATTCTTATCCTCTTAATTTATTAAATATACTTACATCAACAGAACGGGTATTTCTATACAGCATAGCAATAATTGCCAGACCTACCGCTACTTCCGCAGCAGCAACCACCATAATGAAGAAAACTAAAAGTTGTCCGTCGCCGTTACCTTTGTATGCAGAAAACGCAGCCAGTAAAAGGTTTACAGAATTCAGCATAAGCTCTACACAACCCAAAATAACAATTGCATTTTTTCTCAGCAATACTCCCAGAACTCCCAAACAGAATAATACTGATGAAAGAATAATGAAGTAATTCAGAGGGATGCTTTGTATAAATGTATTTACTTCTCCCATAATTTTATAGATCTTTTTTACCGATTAATACCGCACCTACAATACCTGCCAGAATAAGGATGGATGCAAGCTCAAACGGTAAAACATATTCATTAAACAAAAGTCTTCCCAGATTTTTCGTAAGACCAACACCGTTGTCTACATTTTCAACAACGATCTGTTTCTGCTGAACGCCTCTGAAAACGCCTAAAACTCCAATTAACAAAAGTCCTGCTGTAAAAACTCCGGCAAATTTTAAAGTATTGCCCTTCTTACTTTCGTCTTGTTTATTAAGGTTAAGCATCATCAGAATGTAAAGGAACAATACCATGATCGCTCCGGCATACACAATAATCTGGATAATCGCAAGGAACTGTGCATTCAGAAGGATGTACATTCCCGCAATAGAGAACATTGTAACAATTAATGACAAAACAGCGTACAGAGGATTTCTCGCAAAAACGAAGTAAACCGCACTTGCCACCGCTAAAAACGCCACCAAGAAAAATAAAAACTGATCCATTATTTTACCGCATTTTTTTGTTTCTCGGATTGTCTTTCTGTGATGTCAATCCTTTCATTTATTTTTTCTACCAATTTATCTTTTCCGTAAATGAAAGAACCTCTGTTGGTTTCCACGTCCACCAATCTGTCGGTAAGATAGATCGCAGATTTCGGACAGGCTTCTTCACACATACCGCAGAAAATACATCTCAGCATATTGATTTCATATACCGATGCATATTTTTCTTCTCTGTAAAGATGCTTTTCTTCCTTGGTTCTTTCAGCAGCAGTCATGGTAATTGCTTCTGCAGGACATGCTACCGCACAAAGTCCGCAAGCCGTACATCTTTCTCTGCCTTCTTCGTCTCTTTTCAAAACGTGCTGACCTCTCCAGATTTCTGCTCTCGGTTTCTGTACTTCCGGATACGAGTATACTGCGGGAGCACCTTTCAATACGGTTCTTACAGCATGCTTAAATGTAATCCCCATTCCTGTAAAAATCGCAGGTAAGTAGATTTTTTCAGCAAGGGTCATTTCTTTATTAGAAACAACTTTTGATCTGTTCGTAAGTTTCATTTAATTATAGATGTTAGATGTTAGACATTAGATTTTAGACGAATCTTGCCTGTTATCTTAATTTTTAATATTCTATTCATACACAAACCTTATAGGTTTTAAAAACCTATAAGATTTAGATACATTAATTAATTTCCAAATGCTAAAATTACAGCACCTGTAATTAATAAGTTAACCAATGCCATCGGAATCAGAGTTTTCCATCCTAAGTGCATCAATTGGTCATATCTGAATCTCGGAAGTGTCCATCTGATCCACATGAAGATCAGAATTCCGATGATGGTTTTAAATAAAAATGCTACGATACTTAAAATTCCGGCTGTATTTTCTCCCCAGTTCTGAGTAACCCATTCAATTCCGGGATAGTTGTAACCTCCGAAGAACAGAACAACCATGAAAGCATTCGAAATAAACATATTCACGTATTCGCCGAACATATACAGTCCCAATTTCATGGAAGAATACTCCGTAGAATATCCTGTTACCAATTCAGATTCACACTCTGGTAAATCGAAAGGGTGTCTGTTGGTTTCTGCCAAAGCCGCTACAATAAATACTAAGAAAGCAATCGGCTGATAGAAAATATTCCAGTTAAGACCCGAAACCCAAGGAATGAATCCCCATAGTTTTCCGTTTGTCTGACTTTCCGTAATTTCTTTTAAATCTAAACTTCCCGTCATCATAATGATAGAAAGCAAAGCCAATCCCATTGCCAATTCATAAGAAATCATCTGAGAAGAAGCACGAATAGCACCTAATAATGAATATTTGTTGTTGGAAGCCCAGCCTCCGATCATGATTCCGTATACTCCGATGGAAGCCATTCCGATGATGAAAAGTACACCAACATCGATGTTTGCCACCTGAAGATCGTAAGAAGTACCTGCAATATTTAAACTTTTACCCCAAGGAATAACTGCTCCTGTGATTAATGAAATAAACATCACCAAAGCCGGACCCAGTACGAAAAGGAATTTTTCTGCGTTCGCAGGGGTAAAATCTTCTTTAAAGAAAAACTTTCCACCGTCGGCTAAAGGCTGAAGCAATCCGAAAGGTCCTGATCTGTTGGGACCAATTCTGTCCTGCATGATAGAAGCTACTTTCCTTTCTGCCCATGTAGAGTAGGCTGCAATCGTTAGTGAAAGCAGGAAAAGCGCAAATACAAGTATAAGTTTAAATGTAAGTAAATCCATTTTTTATTTTAAATGTTTTGAAGATGGGAGCTGGGAGCTGGAAGTTTGTCACATCGTGGCATCAACTCTTCATCACATTACCAATTTATTTTATTTTTTAACGATTTTAAAGTTAAAAGAGAAGCGGAATATTTTACGGTTACAAACCTCTATCTTCCATCTTCAGGCATCCAACTTCTTATTTTTCGTCTTTTTCACTGATTTCCTTTGCCATCGGATTGTCTAAAACTCTCAGTTCATCTTTAGGCTTTTCATAGTGGTTCAATGAAATTACTGAATGTCTGTCGATGTGTCTCGGACCTTCAATGTTCCAGTCAGAAAGTTCTTTTCTGTCGAAACGGCAGGTGTCGCAGATGAATTCTTCAACTTCTCCCCACTGATCTTTTCTTGCGGTAACTCTCACGATTTCATCACCTTTCATCCAGACTACAGCTTTTCCGGAACATTTATCGCATTTGCAGGTAGCATTCATCGGTTTTGTAAACCATACTCTGCTTGAAAAACGGGCTGTTCTGTCGGTTAATGCTCCAACCGGACAAACGTCGATGACGTTTCCAATGAAATCATTATCCAAAGCTTTATTTAAATAAGTTGAAATTTCAGCGTGATCTCCTCTGAACAAAATTCCGTGTTCTCTTTCTCCGGTTAACTGATTAGCAGCGAGTACACATCTTGCACAAAGAATACAACGATTCATATTCAATTTAATGTGCGGACCCAGATCGTCTGCTTCGTACGTATTTCTTTCGAACTCCGTTCTTGTTTCAAGATTTCCGTGTTCATACCCTAAATCCTGAAGGTGACATTCTCCCGCCTGATCACAGATAGGGCAGTCTAAAGGGTGGTTTACCAAAAGAAATTCGGTAACTGCTTTTCTTCCTTCCTGAGCTTTTTCAGAAGTAAGATTTTTTACTTCCATCCCATCCATAACGTTGGTTCTGCAGCTTGCCACCAATTTCGGCATAGGACGCGGATCTGCTTCAGATCCTTTGGAAACTTCCACAAGGCAGGTTCTGCATCTTCCGCCACTGGTTTCCAGTTTGCTGTAGTAGCACATTGCAGGAGGTACAGATTTTCCGCCGATTTGTCTTGCAGCTTCCAGAATAGAAGTACCCGGCAAAACTTCAGTAGTCTGTCCGTCTATCGTTATTTTGAATTTTTTAACCTCTTCGCTCATATTCTATGCTTTTCGCTTTTGCCTTAGCAATTAAGCTCTGTTTTAATTATACTTTTTTGTATTAAATGTATATCCGATTCCGGCAAGAACCTGCCCGAAAACAAAATCCTGTCTGGCTTTATCCGGTTTATTATTTAATGTCGTTTTAATGTCCCACATATTGATGTATCCGGCTTTTACTTCTGCTCTCAGCATCCAGTTTTTCCAGAATACAAGGTTAAGACTGGATCTTAAATCGGTTCCCATTCCGGCAACGTGAAAACGGTCGCTTCTCTCGTTACCAAAAAGCTTTACATTACTTTTCGGAAACATAAACCCGATTCCGGCTCCGTAAGACCATACCAGATCAATGTTCTTTTTATGAACCAGATTTTTGTATTTTTCAAGTCCTACGTTTTCATAATTTAATCCGTCGGTATGCTCAAAAGTAAGGAACTTTTCATCGGCAAGATTTACCTGCCCGTTCTGTACCATGGCTGCGTATGTCGGGTCTGAAATATTTCCTGAGAACCCAACCGTCTGATCCTGATTCATTACATATTTCATATGATCAATTCCTAAAACCAAAGCTAAATTATCTTTAATAAAATAACCAAGTCTGAAATTATATTGTGTCACTGTAAACCAGCTTGGATCGAAATAAACAATTCCGAATTTCGTTGGTCTGTCTTTCGCAGAGACATTATTCAACTGAAAATCATAACCGTTTCCCGAAAAATGAATGTCAGAATTGCTGTAAGCCGCTCTGTTCCATCCGTAGAAAAGGAAAACCTGACCTTTTTTGCTTAAGGGTAAAGGTTTTTCTTTTTTTTCAGCTTTGTATGGAGTAGCCTCCAGTTTATATTCTTTTTCTTCTAATGTATCTTTTTTTACCTGTCCGAAAACAAAACCCGACATCATTAGACCTAATGCCAATATCTTTTTCATCTTAAGCGTTCTTCTCTACAGCAGGAATTGGATCTGCATAATGTGCCAATCCGTAATTTTGTGTCTGAGACAATTCTGGGTTTTTGATGTGCCATTCGAATTCATCTCTGAAGTGACGAATAGCCGCTGCAACAGGCCATGCTGCTGCATCACCTAACGGACAAATTGTGTTTCCTTCGATTTTTCTCTGGATATCCCAAAGTAGATCGATATCCTCCATTTTTCCTTCTCCTTTCTCAATTTTCTTTAAAATCTTATACATCCATCCCGTTCCTTCACGGCAAGGGGTACATTGTCCACAACTTTCGTGATTGTAAAATCTCGCTAAAGTCATGGTATGTTCTACGATACACTGATCTTCATCCAAAACGATAAATCCTCCTGAACCCATCATGGTTCCGGTAGCAAAACCACCGTCAGCCAAAGATTCATAGTTCATATATCTTGGTTCTCCGTTTACGGTTTTTAATAATAAATTGGCCGGAACAATTGGAACTGAGCTTCCTCCCGGAATACAGGCTTTTAATCTTTTTCCGTCTTTAATTCCTCCGCAATATTCATCAGAGTAAATGAATTCTTCAACCGTAATGGTCATGTCGATTTCATACACTCCAGGTTTGTTGATGTTTCCACAGGCAGAAATCAATTTTGTTCCTGTAGATCTTCCAACTCCTATTTTAGCATATTCAGCTCCTGTAATTTCAATGATCGGAACAACGGCCGCAATAGATTCAACGTTATTTACTACCGTTGGTCTTTCCCAAAGTCCTTTTACAGCAGGGAATGGCGGTTTCAGTCTCGGATTTCCTCTTTTACCTTCAAGAGATTCAAGCAATGCGGTTTCTTCACCACAGATGTATGCTCCACCACCTCTCTGAACGTAAATTTCACAATCGAAACCGGTTCCTAAAATATTTTTACCTAAAAATCCTGCTGCCTTCGCTTCTTCAATAGCTTCTTCCAGAATATCGGGGATCCATGAGTATTCTCCACGGATGTAGATATAAGAAACATTTGAACCTAAACAGTACGATGAAATAAGCATTCCTTCGATCAGTAAGTGAGGAAGAAACTCCATCAGATATCTGTCTTTGAATGTTCCCGGCTCAGACTCATCGGCATTTACAACAAGGTGTCTCGGAATGCCTTCCGGCTTTGCAAGGAAACTCCATTTCATTCCTGTCGGGAATCCTGCTCCACCACGTCCACGAAGTCCTGAAGCTTTTACTTCTTCAAGAATTTCGTCAGGAGTCATTTTTAAAGCCTTTTCAGCAGCTTCGTAACCGCCGTTCTTACGGTAGGTTTCAAAGTAGCGGATGCCTTCAATATGTGCGTTTTTAAGTAAAAGTTTTTTACTCATTGTTATTTGCTTCTTGCAATAGGCTTTTGGCTTCTTGCATTAATTATGATTAAACGTTAAGTGAATAATTTAAAATCTAAAATGTAGAATTTAAAATTTCTGTTAGTCTAAAGCGATCTGTCCTTCTCTGCAAAGATCAAGGATTTCATCTACTTTTTCTATCGTTAAATTTTCATGAAAAAATTTTCCAAGCTGCATCATCGGAGCATATCCACAAGCTCCCAGACATTCAGCAGGTTTTAAAGTAAACATTCCGTCTTCCGTGGTCTGTCCGTCTTTAATGTTCAGTTTTGTACGGATGTGGTCAAGGATTTTTTCACTTCCCGAAACCATACAAGGTCCGGTTCTGCAAACTTCCAGAACATATTTACCTACCGGCTTCATGTTGAACATGGTGTAGAAAGTAGCTACTTC
>NZ_JBBCQL010000234.1:0-7173 GCF_037149975.1 Chryseobacterium sp. VD8
TGATAGCCTCTCTAAATCTGAAGCACAGACTGAGGATACCATGTCTCCCCCAGAAAGTGATGCTTTAGCATGCAGTAATACGGAAACTGAGCATGAAACCAGGGGGGCAAGACTTCCTTTTAATAAAACTGAAACCAATACTCCAAGAAATAAATTCAATGGAGTGAATTATCTTTTGCTGATTGCTATAGATGATTATGATGAAGATATAACAGGATGCAGTCCTTTGAAAAATCCTGTCCGAGACGCCGAAAATTTCAAAAAAATTTTGAAAGAAAGATACGGATATGAAGAAAAAAACATTATAAATCTTTTAAATGAAGATGCAACAAAAGATGTAATTATTGAGACTGTAAATTCAATGGTTAAAAATATGACCAAAAATGATCAGATTCTTATCTATTTTTCAGGTCATGGCTGTGGAAGTGAACAAACTCTTTATGTTGCTCCCTTTAATTGCAATAAGAAGAAGAAAGCAACCAGCTTTATCGAAATCAAAGATTTGTTTGAGCCCAAAGATCCGGACAACCTTGATATACTAAAAAACTTCGGCAGCTTGTTATTAATAATTGATGCATGTCATTCCGGCGCGTCACAAATTGGGATCTCGCAAAGTTCAAAAGAAGGTCGCCCAAGGGAACTTCTTATGTCCTGCAGAGCTGAAGAATTAGCTTTAGATGAAAGTGCTTTTTCTAAGGCCTTATGTGAATTCTTAGAATCCAATGTTCAAAAAATAAGATTTAAAGCAGAAAATTTATCAGGTTTTATCAATTCTAAATTTGAAAAACTGATGGCACAGACAGGCCACAGACAAGAACTTCAATATGCTCCCGCTCCGTCAAAAGATAATGCCCCTCCTGCTTTCGAATTTAATTTATCCGATAATGAAAGAGTTTCTCAAATAACCTTTACTGAAACAATTATAAAAGAACTGAATTTTTCTAAGGAACGTCAGTTTTTTAAAGAAATTGATCTTGAAGACGCTCAGGTGAACTATAATTATTATATCATAAGCTCTGCATCTCATTCTACTAAGATTGAATCTACCCGATGTAATATATTTTCCAGGGAATTAACCAAACGCCAGCGACAGGTTAGTGATTTTACCATTGATTTTTTCAGAACACAATGTTTTCATATCAATTTATCTCAGAACCCAACGATAAATCATTTTTTAGTTTCAATAAACAAAAAACTGGGCAATGATCAATCAGCAGAATTTGAAAACATCCTGAATGGCAATGGAGATAACAGCCTATTGTGGAAATTCTTCATTAGTAAAGTAGGGAGTCATTTTGTCTTAAAAAAAGGAAATGAATATCCTTTTTTGCTGGCTTTTATTTTTGAAAACCCAACCACAACCTCATTTGAGGTTATTAAAAGCTTCATCAATATTTTAATGGAAAAAACTGAAGTCTATAGAACTGGTGAATGTATAGATGAGAATACGGTATGGAGCCCTCTGATGATCAATTTAATTTCGGATTGCTCAAAACCTAATTTAGACCCTTCAGATAAAAAATGTGTCAATAAGGATCACATCAATGAGATATTAAACAGATATGGCAATCCCAGTTTCAAATTCTTTGACAGAGTAGAAGAACTTGACCGAATATCTATTGATAACTGGCTCACAGAGCTTAACACTATTATAGGGGATAACTTTGTTAAAAATACCTATCGAAAAGTGATTTTAGACTTATGCCCCAGAGGCAGCAGCATAGAATATTATGATTTTATAGACAAAGCTTCTGATATAATACTTAGAAACAAAACTGAAATCTATTCTAAACTTTTTTTTAATAAACTCTAAACAAAATGAAAATCAAACCATATCCACACCCGAATCCTAAAGTAAAAGGAAGCATCAGTCGTTTTGAACAGCTAATAGATAGTAAATTGCAGCCTTCAATAATCACTCCTCATTTTCCTGATGGTAAATTTGAAGAAGTATACAATGAAGGAAAGCTGATATCCCTGAAATTTAAAAAAAATAAAAATACAATAGAAGGAAGACCTATTGCTCCTTATATTCCTTCGGGGGAAATCAAAGAAATTGTAAGGCTAGCCCAGATCCTAAAACGTCCTATACTCATAAAAGGAGAACCCGGCAGCGGTAAAACCCAGTTATCCAGAGCGGTCGCCTATGAATGGTACGGGGATGATTATAAACAGCATTATTTTGAATGGATCATCAAATCTACCTCAAAAGCCATTGATGGAATCTACAGCTTTGATCATATTGAAAGGCTCCGCGATGCTCAATTATCCCAGCAGTTCAGTGAATTAAAAGATAAAAAAGCAGTAGACTACCGGAAATTCGGGCCTATGGGAATGGCATTTCTTACCTCTACTGAAGAAAATCCAAGCATCCTTCTGATTGACGAAATAGATAAAGCAGACATCGATTTCCCTAACGACCTTTTAATGGAACTGGACGAACGGCGGTTCCAGATTCCCGAATCTGAAACAGGAGAAATTATAGAAGCAGAATATCCTCCCGTTATATTTATCACAAGTAATGATGAACGTGAATTACCGGAAGCTTTTTTGAGACGCTGTCTGTTTTTATATATTAAATTTCCTGATGATGAACAGATGAAAAGAATCATAGAAGCTCATTTACCGGACCTGGTAAGATCACAAAGATCAGATAAAAGTTTTGTTGAACTTACCATTGAAAAATTTAAAATACTGAAAAAAGAAAGAGAAGATGATCCTGCGGACAACAAACGCGTAAGCACCAGCGAACTATTAGACTGGCTTACCGCCTTTGATTATGACAGACGGAATGGAAAAGGCGCCCCTGCCGAACATATTCACGACTATCTGAAACATTTTTTCGAACCCGGAAATGATGAAAAAAATACAGAAGCTATAATTGATATCGATAAAGGTAAATCATTAGGAGCTCTTCCTTTTTATTTTCAGACGATCCTCAAATCCTATGCAGCCGTACAAAATCAGAAAGATAAAAACAGTCAGAAACCTTAAAACCAACTGAATCATGAACGTATTTCTCGATGGGCATTTACCTTTCTGGCAGTTTTTTCATCAGATTGAACAGCAGTTAAGCTACGAACGCTGGATTGATAAATATAAGCACTTTTTAGAGCTTCTGCTAGATCCACATATCCGTTATGATAATGAGGGTGATTCTTTACTCTCAGCCTGTAAAATATTGTATTTACAGGATATAAAAGACGAAGACCGGTTTACGCAGCTCTTCACGACGGCCTGGTCTGAAGAAAAGAGCAAATGGGAAAAATTTTTCAAAACCATAACGGAAAACGAAACTCCAGGAGGAGAGCCTCCTCAAAACGGTAATTCACAAGAGCCACAACAGCCCTCCTCTGAAGGTAGCCCTGCACCTAACGAATCCGCAGACATAAAAAAAGAAGAAAAAAAAGATCCCGTTGCGCAACAGGAAAGTAAAAATGAAGAAAAGATCGCTGAAGAACAAGAAAATTATTACTTTACTCCAAGCATCAGCTTTGACAGCCTGATTAAAGATGAAGAATCCCCGAAGGATACCACCGGCATCCCTCTGTATAATTTTCAGGATGAATATTTACCCATCAACCGGCGTGAGATGATCAAAGGATGGCAGTACCTGAGAAGGCACGAAAAAGGAAAACTAACCAATGAAATAAACATCTACTCCACTGTTAAAAAAATCGCGAGAGAAAACATCTTCACCGAACCGGAATACCTGCACGGATTACGCAACCGCGAAGATGCCATTATTTTCTTTGTAGATTGTAACGGCTCTATGATGCCGTTTCATGAGCTTAGCCGCAGACTGGTAAAAAGTGCCCGAACTTCTGGAGGTCATAAAAACGCACCGGTTTATTACTTCCAGAACGCACCTACAGATTATGTATTTAATGAATTTCAATTGACATCACCGGTTAAAATCGCACAGGCGCTTTCAAAGACCAATTACAACTTCAGTATTGCAGTGGTCATCAGCGATGTTGGTTTTGCAAGAGGATACGGAGCTCCCGAAAGGCACAAAATAAGATGGCAGCAGCTACAGCCCTTCCTTAAACAACTGAATGAAAACTGTGCCCATATACTCTGGCTCAACCCTGTCCCGGAAAACAGATGGCACGAAGAAACAGCACAAAACCTGAAAAAAGAAGTGCTTAAAATGGCTTCTATATTTGATGCAGGAATGAATCCGTTTCAGACGATCACAAGGACATTATTAAAGTATCAAAACAAAACCTAATAAAATGGCAGTTTTACCTGACAATTTCCCGATAGATGATCTGAGTACTATTGAACGTATTCAGCTGGAATGGTTTTACTCCAAATTTACAGAAGAGTACTACAGTGACTATTTTTTTGGCCATATGATGCTGGCTGCCTATGCCTCGGTTCCTGCTTTCCTTACCCCGGATCTGCTTTCCAAGCTGTGGCAGAACTTTGGAGAATATACCTGGAATGAAGAGAAAAAATTTATCCACAGAATGGCGATCTCTGATATTTTACTCGCTCCTTTCTGCACCCAGATAAGCTACGAAGTATACGAGATGGATTCTGATACCAGGCTCCGTTTTTTAAAATGGATGAACAGTGATGATAAACTATGGACTTTACGCAAACCATTTAGCATAGCTGATATCGCCAGATTTGTAGAACAATATCATAATAATCCCAATGACATTATTACCAGAGAAGGCAGCAGGTATCTGGAAATACAGAAATCGGAGGCTCAAATGTATTACGACCCTAAAAGTGTGGTTAATAGCTATCTGAAACAGCTTAAGGAATTACACGAGAATAAAGATAAAAATGAGAATGAAAAAAATAACGAAATTGTAAACCTGCTGGAAGCCATTGAGCAGGCCAGACAAAAAGAAGATTATGTAAATCATCATGATAAAAATAAAGCCATATTCGGTTCCTTGTTTAAAAGTGAAGAACTTAGCTTATGGAAGCATTCACTATTGCAGAATGTACATACACTGGGAAATATTATCGCCAATAATAATATTCCTGATTCTCTGCTTTCAAAAAGTGCAGAAAGAAAAGAAAATTCTGTAACCATCACTGTTGAAAAAAAACAGACAACACTGATTTCAAAATTTGAAAGTGCACTTCCATCACGAAAAATCGCCCTGATAATAGCAGACAGCGATACTGATATTACCAAAATAAAAAAGGTATTGGAAGCATCCGAAGAATGGAATCAATATATCATTGAGGTAACAAAACCCATTGTATCAACAGAGAAAAACTCTTTAAAAGCAAAATATAAGATCACAGAAAAAGATCATTTATTAGTATATATTCATGCAAAAAATGCCAGAATGCATGATCGCCATTGCTATTTTTATACCCATGAACAAAGTTGGATAAATGACTCTAATATCAGTGTTATTGCTTCTGAAATGAACCCTCTTTCATTTACATTAATACTAGACGGAGCCCTTACAGCCACTCCCTATTGGATGGATACTACCAAAACAGGATACTCTCTGTTTGCTTTTGAGCAGGATGAAACCATTGGCCAGACTATTTTCGAAGCAGACACTACAGATTGTGCAGAGCTTATCAAAAAACTAATCAGTGACAATCACACGGAATCCATCAGAAGTGTATTTGTAAAAACAGTCCTCACCAACGAAAATAATAACCTTCCAAACTGGCTTCAAAACAAGCAGCTTATCCTGATGAGTAACCGGGAAACCTATTTTGCCCCATTAGGAAAAGCTTCCGATGAAGCGGTGAAAGTACAGCATCTGCTAAGACTTTCCGGTAAAATTAACATGAGGGAATCCCAATGGCAGAGTCAGGAAACTGATTATGTAATCAAGAAAATAGCTGCAAAATTCAAAATAAATCCTAACGTCTACGAAGTTCTGCCGGCTTTACAAGGTTTACATAAAAAGAATATCCAGCATCAGAAACCCCTGTTTATCTTTATTTTTTCAGACCCGGAAAAGGTGTTAACCAATTTAGACAGGGAAGCCAGATCCATCAGAAGCTATTTGCTTAACAGTGAAATTGGCCTGTACAATGAAGTCCGTTTTTTTAAAAACAGAGAGTTTAAAGAGATTGAAACATTTATACTACATCCGGATAACAGAAACCGTGTACAGTGGATTTATTATTCAGGATTTGATACGAAGGGAGCACCCAATATCAATGGAAAGGTAATAGATCTGACCGTTTGGCAGCACTGGCTGGAGTTTCAGAATCAATTGGAAATGGTTATATTAAATACCTGCAACAGTAAAAATCTTGCCCGGCACTTAACACAAATAGGCGTAAAAGCAGCAGTAGGCAGTAATGCAATGGTCATGGATAATGTAGGCGCTGATTTCGGAATTGATATGATGAAGAGCATAACCCAGGATAAATATTTCTTCCAGATAAAAAACTTAATAAAGCAGTAATTTTTATGGAACAAAATGTATATTCAGATTTCATGATATTCAGAGCTTCATGGAACAATGACTTTAATGACATACCGGAAAGCTGGTATCAGCAGCGTGAAGATATTCAACCTAAACTTCACTGTATATACGGGTACAGCCCCGGCAGTAATCTGGCTCCCGGAAATATCTCTGCATTTCAGAATATGATGTCCGGGTCTCTTAAAAATCATCTTTCCGGTTTCACGGTTATTTCACATTCGTTAAATGAAAAAACAACTCCTGAAGAACTCCCTCACCTGAATTCAGAAGACTGTTGTGTTATCTTTTTCAGTGGTGAGGCCAGACAGGATAAAAAAGGAAATATAATTCCTTACCTAGAAAATGCACAGATGGGCTACCAGCAGGCCTTTGAGAAGTATATTGCCACTTCTGAAGGACACTTCTTTATTATTATTGATGTTCACAACATTCAGTCTGTGGAGTATGATATTCAGCCTATTCAGTTTTCATCTGCCCAAAAGCTGGTTGTTTTGCAGAGTTACAGTAATAACCGCTATCACAATTACTTTTTCAACCTGCTTTTGGAGACCATTAAGCAGACCGGGGGCAATATCCGGTATTCAGATCTTATTACAAGATTGCATCTCAGATATTATCATGATAACAGAAAGTTTTTTCCCGAAATGTATGGCTATCATAAAGAGATCATTAAAACATGGTTGTTTTCAGGACTTGTGCCTTATAAAAAAATGGAACAGGTTTATTATAATGACAATATAGGATC
>NZ_JBBCQL010000235.1:0-7014 GCF_037149975.1 Chryseobacterium sp. VD8
TTCAGATCAAAATCTATTTCAGAATTTTTAAAATAATGCTGAATTTTCTGCAAACCGTCAAACCTCATCTTTACAAGGTCTAGTGTTTTTTTCCAGCCCATTTTTTCAGAATCGGCAATCACTTCCGTTAAACTTCCGAAACACGCAAAACCTGCATTTCTCGTGGAAGCGCCCATCGGAACAGAATTTCGTTCAATGATCAAAACAGATTTTTCGGGATATTTTTCTTTAATGGAAATTGCGGTCCAAAGTCCCGTAAAACCGGCTCCGACGATAATAATCTCGCGTTTTCTGTAAAAAGTTTCAAGTTCCCAGATGCTGTTCATAAGCTATTTTTATGGTAAATTGTGAATAGTCAATTCTCTTCGCTTGTGAATTTTTTTTCATTCTGAGTCATGATATTATAAAAATTGACAGTTGACTTGCAACGCAAAATTCACAAACAAAGAGAATTCACCTTTTTAGCCCTGACTTCCTTCTTCTTCACCGTTATGATGAAATCCGATGATTCTTCTTGGTTCTTCAACTGCTTTATAAGTATCCAGTTCTTTTTTAAGATTCTGAATTCTCTGCTGGAACTGATCGAAATTATTGATGATCGCATCTGCTAAAAATCTCGCAATCTGATCCAGATATTCTTCCGTGAGTTTCGCTGCCGCATCTCTTAAAGCGCCTTTTAAAAGTTTCTGATCGATCTTTAAATTTTCGTCCCGTGTTTTCTGATATTCGTTTTTAATTCTCTTTTTCAGACTTTGGGTAAAATCGATCAGCATCGTATTGCTGAATACTTTCATTTGCGACGAAACTTCGTTCCAGAAAGGGATTTTATTTGCTTTGTTATTCTTTAAAATTTTAAACAGCAGAGAATCTTTCTCCAGATTTTTTGTCATCGCGTATAAAATGATTTCAGATCTTTCCGCAAGATTAGGCGGAAAAACAGGGATCATCACATCAAATCTTCCGGGAGCCAGAATTTCTTCATTAATTTCAGAAACTGAGTTTGCAGAACCAACCATCAGAAGATTTTCCTGCTCAAATTTCGAAATATAATGCAGAATAAGCTCCTGCGTTTCCAGATTACAGGAAGCCACATTATTTTCAGCTTTTCGGGACATCATGATGTCATCAAAATCATCCAGAAACATCAGTATTTTTTCTTCTTTCATTACCGTCGCAAGAAAATCACTGAAATTGGTCTGCGTTCCGTCTACAAAGGAAGTTCCGAGGTAATGTTTTTTAACTTCTTTAAATTGATAGCCGATAATTTCCGCTATTTTATTCGCCCAGAAAATCTTTCCGCTTCCGGGAGGTCCGTAAAGAATAATTCCGGCAGGTTTGTTGATTCCCCAGTCTTTAATCTGCTGAGGATTTAAAAACGGTTCCAGAACGCCTGAAATATAGAAGAACAGATCCCGGTAACCGATAAAATCTCTTTTTTGGAGGCTGGTTTTATGCCCGAAATAATCGTAGACAAACTGATAATTTCCGCCCAGTTTGTTATCGATTCCGTAGCTTGAAATGGAAGATTTGAAGAAACCGTTGTCAAAAATATTCGGATCGGCTTCTTTAATGGCTTTTTCTATTTTTTCTTTGGGCTGATTGATGGTTTCCGCAATCTGTTCCAGTGTTTTTGTTTTGTCTAAATCTTTTTCGTAAAGTTTTAAAAATTCGATGTTTTCGCGCGCAAACTTTTCAAAATCTTCTTTTACTTCAAAATTTGTGCTTATGCATTCTACAAGCTCAAGATCAAAATCCTGAATAAACTGTTTGATCGCTTCTGCTGAAACGTTAAGTTCTTTTGCCAGTTCAATTAACTTCATAATTCCCTATTAATTCTATCAAATTTAATGTTTTTAGAAATTAAATTTTAGGGATTGATGATATAATTTGTAACAAAACGTGAATTATATACACTACTACTATGTAAAACAAATTACATGGAAAAAATTTTATCAGTAAAGAATCTGACTAAAAAATTCAAGAGAATCGTGGTAAACAATATCTCCTTTGATGTAGAAAAAGGGAATGTTTACGGACTTTTAGGACCGAACGGAAGCGGAAAATCCACCACTTTCGGGATGTTGCTTTCTACGATTAACCCGACAAGCGGAGAATGGTACTGGTTTGGAAAAAAAGGAACCGATCCGGATACGCTGAAAAAAATCGGGGCAATTATAGAACAGCCGAATTTTTATCCTTATCTGAATGCGGAGACGAATCTTAAAATTGTTGCCGAAATTAAAGGAACGCCTTATTCCAGAATTGATGAAGTGCTGAAAACGGTTAATCTTCTGGAAAGAAAAAAAGATCTGTTCCGAACGTATTCTCTGGGAATGAAACAGCGTCTTGCGATTGCTTCGGCATTGCTGAACAATCCGGAGGTTCTTATTCTGGATGAGCCGACAAATGGTCTTGATCCTGAAGGAATTATCCAGATCAGAGATATCATTAATAATATTGCAAAACAGGGCATTACGATTATTATTGCGAGTCACCTTCTGGATGAAATTGAAAAAATATGCAGCCATGTAATTGTTTTGAAGGAGGGAAATTCCATCTATTGCGGAAGGGTGGACGAAATGACCGCCAATAATGGTTATTTTGAATTAAAAGCAGACAACAATACATTGCTTTTAAATGCATTGAATGAACTGCAGTGGTTTACTGCGGTGAAGCAGGAAGGTGAAATTTTAAAAGCACAAATTCGTGATGATGCTTCTATTTCGGCATCGGCGCTGAACCAGAAACTGGCTGAAAAAGGGATTTTCCTGTCTCATTTAACCAAGAAAAAACTGTCTCTTGAATCTCAATTCCTTGAACTTGTAAAAAACACAAAATAATCATGCTGAAATTACTAAAACTAGAATATTACAAAAACCTGAACTACAGACCATTCAAGGTTTTTACGATCTTATATTTTGCGATTCTTATTGCTTTGCTTTTCGTCGGACTGGTGGATTTTGATGCTTTCGGAGGAACAATCAATTTAAAGGAACAGGGAATTTATAATTTTCCGGGAATCTGGAATTTTACAACATGGATTGTTGCTTTGCTGAAGATTTTCTTAGGATTAATCATTGTTTTTTCGATTTCGCAGGAATTCAGCAACCGGATGTTTAAGCAGAATACGATTGACGGTTTAAGCAGAAAGGAATTCATCAGCTCTAAATTGTTAACGATAAGCATTTTCACAATTATTTCTACAGTTATCGTTTTTGCGATTACCATGTTTTTAGGGTATCAATATTCCGATACAACAGAATCTGGGAAGGTTTTTGAAGAGGTTTTCTTTATTGGCAATTATTTTGTGAAGTTGTTTACCTTCTTCTGTTTCCTGATGTTTCTTTCGATTTTATTGAGAAAATCAGTGTTTGTTTTTCTTGCATTCTTTGTTTTATGGGTTGCAGAAAGTATTTTATCTACCGTAGAAGTTTTTACAAAAGTAAGAGGTACGCAGGAAGCGGAACGATTAAAGATTATGAAAGACGATTTCTTCATCAGTCATCTTTTTCCGCTGGAAAGTATGTCGAGCCTTATTCCCAATCCGATGATGCGTTTAAAAGCGGCGCAAATCTTTGGAGGAAAATATGAATTCCACTACCCTACCGAAAGCTTAGTTGCGTGTCTGGTTTGGTGTGCCATTTTTATTTTCGGGTCGTACTGGATTCTCAGAAAGAAGGACTGGTAATTTTTTTGAAACATTCAACACAATATATTCAGATTATTTTTTTAGTGGTTCGTTTTTTACGGATCACTTTTTTTGTTTTTTGGCTTAAAATTTTCATTCACATGAAATTAAATTATTACCATGAAAAAGATCTATTATTTTCCGGGACTGATCAGTGCTTTGCTGATTCCTGTTTTATTCTGGTATTATGGGAATATGAAACTTGAAGAAGCTAATCTGCGTGTTATGGATATAGGACTTCCAGCGAAGCTTACAGGTAATAATTATCTATATAGCTTTGAGCCTTTGAGACATTGGGACTATAAAAAAATAAAAGTTAATCCTAATACAGCTAAAGAAAATTCTAACTTGTATGTTTCGGAAATGAAAGCTCTTCAGAAAAGAAATCAAAAAGAAACAGGAATTGAGTTCATTCTGGATAAGAATAATACTTACGGAGACTTTGCTTCTTTACTCAATGATATGGAAATTGCAAAACAGGACACTTATGCTTTTGATATAGAAAAAACAGGACATGTATTTGCAGTTCATTATTATAAGGATCCAAACGCAAAAGAAGTTGAATGCCTTCTTTGTAATGATGCCATTTATACTTATGCAGAACCAACTTTTAAAGATAAATTTTTCAAACTTCCAAAAGAAGCTTTTTTCATTATTTTTGGATTTCTACTGTTTTTAAATATTTCCATGTTCAGCATTAAGGAAAATCTTCAAACTAAAAGAACGTTTGCATGAAAAAGATCTATTATTTTCCGGGACTAATCAGTGCTTTGCTGATTCCTGTTTTGTTCTGGTATTACATTCATCCATATATTGATAAAACAGTTTATAATGTAGTTGACATTGGACTCCCTGCGAAACTTAGAAAAGACAATTATAATCAGAATGCTACCTTTGAACCACTAAGAAACTGGAATTACAAGAAAATTGCCGTTCCACCAAATGAAGCCAAAAATAATTCGGATTTTTTTGTTTCCGAAATCAAAGCAATGCAGAAAAGAAATGAGAAAAATTCCGGAATTGAGTTCATTCTGGATAAGAATAATACTTACGGTGATTTTGCTTCTTTATTAAATGATATGGCAATTGCAAAACAGGACACTTATGCTTTTGATATAGAAAAAACAGGGCATGTATTTGCAATCGTAAATTACATTGATCCGAAAGCAGAAAAATCTGAAGAAATAAGTTGCCTTTTGTGTAATGACGTGATACGTGATTATTATGAACCGACTTTCTCTGATCGAATATACAATCTTATTAATCCGCAATATTATCAGCAAATTTTTGGAAATGCACCGCAACTTCCAAAAGGCGCATACTACATTTTATTTGCTTTTCTATTGTTTCTGAATATTTCTATGTTTAGCATTAAGGAAAGATTTCAGCTAAAACTCCGATAGATTCTTCAATGCGCTCCACTTCGTTCCGCTCCTTTCTGAATAACAGAGTACTCAATTTAAAGTATAAACATAAAAAGGCTGCCTTTCGGCAGCCCCTTCAATCACCTCTTCACTTAACACTTACTTTTTATCTTTATCGAGTAGAGAAATATATTCTCCATAACCTTTTTCCTGCATTTCCGCTTTCGGAATAAACTTCAGGGAAGCAGAATTGATGCAATAACGAAGTCCGCCTTTGTCTGCAGGTCCGTCATTGAAAACGTGTCCCAAATGCGCATCTCCGGTTTTACTTCTCACCTCCACTCTCGTCATTCCGTGAGAACGGTCTAACTTCTCTTCGATTAAT
The DNA here is from genome assembly GCF_037149975.1 of Chryseobacterium sp. VD8. Taxonomy (NCBI): domain Bacteria; kingdom Pseudomonadati; phylum Bacteroidota; class Flavobacteriia; order Flavobacteriales; family Weeksellaceae; genus Chryseobacterium; species Chryseobacterium sp. VD8. The sequence continues at coordinate 5,438 of NZ_JBBCQL010000235.1, forward strand.
TTTTTGGTAATCGGCTTAGAAAAACTTGGCCATCCACAACCGGATTCGAATTTATCGGTGGAGATAAACAAAGGTTCTCCTGTGGTAATATCTACATAAATCCCCTCTCTAGTTTCATCCCAGTATTCGTTCTGGAAAGCTCTTTCCGTACCGTTTTCCTGAGTAACGTTATACTGTTCGGCAGTCAATTTTTCTTTTAAAACCTTTTTATCCTGCTTCTGATATTTGGTTTCGTTACTTCCTTTTGTTTCTTTTTTTGGCGGATTGGCATTTCTTGCCATTTCAAACAATCCCGGTTCGATGTGGCAGTAACCTCCCGGATTTTTATCCAGATAATCCTGATGATAATCTTCCGCTTTATAGAAATTCTTTAAAGGAATGGTTTCCACCACGACTGGTTTGCTGTAATTTTTAGCCAGTTTTGCCACTTCAGCTTTTACGATCGCTTCCGTTTCTTTGTCTGTGGAATAAATTCCCGTTCTGTATTGGTTTCCTCTGTCATTTCCCTGTTTATCAATGCTTGTCGGGTCTATGGTTTTAAAATACAGATCAATTAATAGTTTTAAATCTACTACTTCAGGATCGTATTTCACTTTTACGGTTTCGGCAAAACCTGTGGTATGACTTACTACTTCTTCATATGTAGGATTCTTTTTATTTCCGTTGGCATAGCCTACTTCTGTTCCTACCACTCCGCGAATCTGCTGAAAAAAATGCTCGGTTCCCCAGAAACATCCTCCTGCAAAATAAACTTCTTTTACATTTTTGTTGTCCATAACGGTCTCATTTTCTTTTTTTGTGTTTGTGGATTTTTGTCTGGCATCTCCACAACTTGTCGCAAAAACTGCTATTCCCAGTACTACACTGAGTAAAATTAGTATGTTTTTCATTTTTATCTTATTATTCATTTTTTCACATTTAAAATCATTAAACCAAATCCTAAAAGCATCAGATCCTTCAGAATGAAAAAGTCTGTAACCGGAATTCCATCGACCACTTTCCAAACTCCCGGAGTTGTAAACAAATAGCTTAAGGTAGTAAGAAAAGTAACAATCATTCCGATGGCGGCGTACTTTCTGAGTGATGCAAATTTCACACTAAAAATTAAAAGTAATGCAATGATAATTTCTATCACTCCGATAGCATTAGACACTGCCTGAATGCTTACAATATCATATACGAAAAAAGTAAGGAAATGGTTTTCCACCAAAGGTTTTATCGCGTTCGCTTCTGTGGGGGTAAATTTGAAGATTCCAATCCAGAGCAGAATAATGGCAGCTCCGAAAAGTGAGAGGTAATACCCTGCTTTTCCGGCAAGGTTTTCGTTATCGATTTTAAGTGCAGTTCCGTTCATTTTTTAAGATTTTGAGTTAATACTTTATTATTTTCAAAAGTATAGTCGGAACGTTTTCAAAATCCTGACAAAAATTTTATTAAAGATCTAAATTTTTAACCATTTTTTCTTTAAAATCCTGAATTTCAGAATCATTAATTTTACTTTTTTCTTCATTAAAAAGTTTTCTCTTTAAAATTTCATCTAAAATTTCCAGCTTTTCTTTATACGCTCTGCACCATTT